>JAFUXY010000228.1 GCA_017477005.1 Lachnospiraceae bacterium
GTACTCTCCGCCTACGAAGTCTCCCTTGTAGACGACCGTTTCATCATCGTCATAGAGGGTTCCTTCGCCCTCATATTCGCCCTCCTTGAATTCGCCTTCATAAACGACCTTTCCCTCCTTGTACCAGGTTCCCTTGCCATCCGGCACGCGATGCGAGGTTTCGCCCTCATAAAACACCTCGCCTTCCTCGTTTCGCTTCGTGAAAACGCCCTCAATTTTCTTGTCGTCTTCGAAGGTGCCGGTGTAGATTTTTAATCCTTTGCGGTAATGCGTCCCGCTGCCATTCTTTCGGCCATTGGCATAGTTTCCCTCGTATTTCAGCTTGCCGGTCTTGCTGTAGTATCTTCCCTGGCCGCTGAAAAGACCGCCCGAAAAGCTGCCCTCATAGCGCAGCTGGCTGTTTTCGTCGTAAAGCCTGCCATTTCCCTCATACTGCCCCTGCGCGAAGGAACCGGTGTACCTTACCGTACCGCTAGGGGAATACAGGGTGCCGATTCCCTCGTATTTTCCACCTACGAACGACCCCTTGTACTCCATTTGTCCGCTTTCATAGTACAGCGTGCCGTTTCCTTCGTATTGATTGGATACAAAATCTCCTTTGTAGCAGGTCTTTCCGTTCTTGTAATACAACTCGCCCTTTCCGTCGTAGACCTCCATCAGAAAGTCTCCCTGGTAGAGCTTGTTTCCATCGTAATCATACAAGGTGCCTTCGCCGCTGATCCGGCCACCCTCCAACCGCCCCAGAAAAATCGTCTGCCGGTCCTTTGGGTTGTCCAAGAGGCGAACCTTTCCATTGTAGCCCTGCATTTTTTCCGAATTGACCACAAAGGTTCGGGTGAAAAATTTCGATACGATCCATGGCCATCCGACCATTGAAAACAATGACAGAAAAATAATCCCTAAAAGAACCGACAAATACGCAAGCTTTTTGGCGACATACCGCCGTCCGATCCGAAAATATTGATCCATCGATGTCGGCTTGTCTCTTAGATGCCCGTATTCGGTCTTGATATCGGTGAAAACCTTGTTCATCAAGGCACCGGGTCTGATTTTTTGTCTGAAACGCCGCCACGCCAATTGGATCGGCGCAATAATGATCCGTCTGCCGCGTCTGACAAATCTGGTGAATGCGTTCGCCATAGCTTTACTCCGTAGAATTGTCTTTGATCTTCAAGGTACCAATCTCATCAAACTGTGTCATCTCGTCTCCCGAACTCATGCTTTTTTGAAAGGACCAAACCAAAAAAGAACATGCCGCCGCAAAGAGCAGGAGCATCGCCATTCTTCGAATGGCGGGAAACCAGGTCCGAAGGCGATCCCACAGGCGAAACGGCCAGGTTTTGGGCGTTTTCCACTCCTTGGCAGAGACCGCAAGGATTTCTTTCTCCAGCAGATCATAGGCCATGAAAAGCTCCAGCAGATTGGTATACTTGCCCGCTTCCACATCGTCCAAAAAATCCAAAAACTGGGGAACCGATTTTCGGATCAGTTCTTCCGAAAACAGTAGTTCAAAAATTTTCACATACTGCCTCAAAACCGCTGAGAAACTGCATTTTTCATGGTTGGACAGCTTCCAAAAACCAAATTGAAAAAACACTTCGAGATCATCCGACAAAAAAATATGCGTGCGATCCAGGGCATCCCACATGAAATAATCCGGCATAGAAAGCAGTATGAGCTTTTCTAAAATGGCGCGCATCATCGCAAGCCTCTGCTCGAGGGAGCATTCACTGTCTGTCAAAAAATCCGAAACAGCCCGCGAATCTTGAAACGAAAAAGCAGCGTACAATGCGCCTTCCGACATAAAGCAATCCTTGAAATCGGAAAATTTGTGGTTCTTCTGCTGCTGCATCAAAAAATCGAGGTTGGCCCGAATGATATCCCTGTCGCGGATACAGACGAGCGTAGCCAGCACTTCCGATCCATCCTCACGACAAACATAGCGATCGATCGAATACTGCCCCCAAAGCTCGCGGATGACCGTATAGTTTTTGTCGAGTGTTTTGATGACCATAATTTATTCTCTCACGACCACAAAAATAGATGCTTTGATTTCCGGATCGACCACACTGCAGGCGATGACCTCATATACACCGGGAGTATTCGGCGCCGTGTACAGACCCTTTTCATCGACGAAACCGCCTTCGTCCCGCACCTGCCACTGCACGGTTTTTTCCGCCATATTCTCACAGACGCACTCCAACTGGTAGGACGTTCGAACCGTCATTTCCAGCAGATTTGGCTTGATAAAGATCCGCTTTTCACTCTTCTCGTAGACATTGTGGCGGTCGCAGATCGCCGTCCAATATACCCGAATCCGGCCTCCCTGGGTCGATTCCGTGAGCTTGGCGCCGATCACAAAGCTGCCGTCGTCCTCGTTGACCTTGGCCGCCAGCCTCACATGGATTTTTTTTGCCTCCTCTTCGGTGAAAATATCCTCGTCCCCGTAGACAATCTCGGACCTACTGTCCTCCAGACCGAGAATGATCGCAACTCTTCCGAGGCCGATACCGTGCGTGATCTCAGGAGAAAAAGTCACGTCTCCCTTTTTGCCGCCCTGAATCACAAGATCCGCAACGCCCTGCATGATGGAGACCTGTCCGAGCGTCTGCGCCTCCGCCCCAACCTTGCTTTGCCCCTCCGCTCCCGCGTCAAAGCGAGGTCCGACATATTCCTTCTTCGCCAGCCGGTCGATTAGGCTGTCCAACAGCTTGTTGTTTGACACGTACTGATGGAACGGGACGTTCTCCACCTTTTCGATCATATAGGTGTCTACCGCACTGACTACGAACAGCTTTGCGAGGTAGATCGGCGCCGGATCCCCCTCCTCAAATACCTGTTCCATCGGCATCTGATAATAATGCTCTTTGATCGCCTCCGCCTCGTTCTTTTCCGTCAATTCCACCGATTGCTCGCTTTGAATCGATATCTCGCATTCATTATCCGACAACTGCAGATGCACCGAATCGGTCTTCACAGAAACGCTCGCCCTCTCGGCGCTGCCGGTGGTCGCTATGATCGGAAATGTCAGTTCATAATCCCCGGTCTTTTCATACAGGGATTCGTCAAAATTGACCCGGAGAACGGACTTTCCGTCGCTGGCTGAGACCAGGCCGGACAACTCTATATCATAGGAAAAGGAGACCGTGCTGCGCCCCCTGTTTTGAATCCGGATCGAAAGCGTGGCGTCCTTCCCCTTCTGCATCAGCCGCGGCAGGGTCTGCGTGATGCGAATATCCTCATTTTCCCAGACGACCTTGGGACATTCGATCCAACTCTTTGAGGAAAGCATATTCCGCAGCTCTTCCTCCGGCTCCAAGGTCGTCAGAAACAAATGATAGCCTTCCTGCGTACGTCCAAAGTCCCGATGCTTCTTTTCGATGGACTGCTCGTCCACGATTGAATGCACCTCTTCCTTCCCCTGCTCCCTGTATTCGAGGCAGAGATAGATAATATCCGCGTCCTCCCGAATGCAGGTCTTGAATCCGGCAATGTTTTCGAGCTTCGTCGTCAATGGCTCACTCAGGACGATCTCTCGTCCCCAGCTGTCCAGCGCAAATCCCGTTTCCACCGATACCGTTTGCTCGTCCACGTCCACGACGTTTAAGCCTGTGACCACGCCGGCGCCAAACAGCGAACGGTTCAACAGCCGTCGTTTGTTGTTCATATATCTTTGTTCCATTTCAAAATCTTCTACGGAAAGCAATTTTCCATAGAAATAATGATTTCGTTCAAACGGGAATATTGCGGAATTATTCACTTCTCTCCTCCCTTCAGCCCTGAAAACGCCACGGCCGACTGTCCATCCAGCGTCAGGCTCGTATATCCACTCAAAACCGTGTTCACGCCCAAATAAGTATACACCCCTGCAAACATGTACGGTTTTAATAATACCAATCGATACGATACATGCGCCGGCCGCATTTCATTGATCAATTGTCGTACGATCCTTTCCTTCAATGGTGTCTCCACCACCGATTGCGGCAGCAGCACTATGAACTGGTTTTCATCGTCATCGTACAAACGCATCAAATTTTTGTGATACGCCTCATTTTTTCGGAATTGCCGAAGCTCCTGCGGTTCAATGATATATGGCTTGACGCCGGTATACAAACAGATCAGACGCTCCAATCCCTGCCTGGTTCCCCGCATACGAAACAGGTCGATTCCCTCTTTTAGAAAACGCCGCAGCGCGTCCTCCTGCCAGACATGCGGACGCAGAATACCAATCCACTGTGCCAGCTCATACAGGGAATCTCCCCCGGCGCTGTCCACATCGTAGGCTCTGTCCTGCTCGGAAAAAACTGTTTTTCTATTGCAGACACGCATTCTCTCATTCTCCATACGAAAAAGCCCTCTCGTCCATCTCTAAAAGAATATCCATTTTTCCCAACTTGACCTTGGCATGCGGCGGGATGAGCAAATCTCCCTGCCGGTTGCGAACCGTCTGCACGCCGCTCGCATGGAGCGACAACGCCCGGACTCCCAGTACATCCGGCAATCGTTCCAAATAACTGTACAAATTGCTGTAGAGGATTTGCGTGCCGAACGAAGAAAGCTCTTCCGAAAAATACACGCGCAAGTTTTTTTCAATCTGCTCTTTGATGTCGCGGAAATGGATCGCGATCAATAGCTCTGCGAAGATATCCACCTCCACGTATTCTACAAAATAGATGGCGATCGAAGCGCCGATCATGCGATAGGGATCCAAAGCCGTTTCAATATTTTCCCTGTAGCTGCCCTCAACGGAATCTGGGTCGTCCGCCAATGGCTCCACCACGATATGGACAGCATTTTTGTCGGCATGGCGAAAGAAGACGGACACCTCATCGTAGAACAAAACCTTGCAGTCTGCAATGAGCAAGCCCGGCGTGTTCATTACCTTTTCCTCATAGTCTTTGACAGACACAAGCACCTTGGGCCTGGCTATTTTTTGATGCGCGCGAAGAAAGCAATCCTCCAGGCTCTCTTCGTTGCGCCCACCTACGCCCTCGGAAATATTCGTAACAAAAATAGACGCAAAATCCGGGACTTGAAACCGGTCAATCCGGCCTTCCCGAATATTGCCGCCGGTCCCCATGCTGCGAACAACCTGCGCTGTCCGGATTTTGCCTTCCGGCACTCGCCCGGCCACGCCATCGCCAAAATACAGCCTGCCCGTATCCGAGCGCAGCACAAAATGCCTGTCTTCGGGTTTGGAAGCCGCAAAGTCCGGAACCGACTCCCACAGCTGATATCCTCCGGGACGCATCTCATCCTCGATCAACAGAGAAAACGGCTCTTCCAATAAATGGACATCTTCCAGGTCAATCTGCTGGTTCGGAAAGCCATTTCCAACTCCGGGAAAATGAAGCAATCCCTTTCTGGTCTCGCGGTGGATCACCAAGATCCGCCCCATCTCCCCGGCCTCGAAAACACGTATCCATACGAGCCCCTTTTCCTCATCCAGCGTCTTTTCAAAATGCCCTGTCGGATAATAGCTCCCGTCCCTCCAAAGATACACTTCGGTCTGTCCAAACGCCGAAAGCTCCGAATCACAGGACACCGAACGGGAGGTTTCCTCTTCTACGATTTCACTGCCTTCATAGACCCTGCACTCGGCCAGAGTCTCCTGCTGGCGGCAGCGAAGCACATTCACATTCGCTCTGGAAATCACCGGCGCCAGATCGTAGGTGCCCTCCTGCAGCAAAGCCCGGAGGAAAAACCCCTCTTTGCCATAGAGCTCCTTTTTTTCCATTTCCTCCGGCAGAACAAAGGACACGAAGCCATTGAACAAAAACCCTCTTGTCTCATCCTTTACCATCGAAAGAGGCTTCCAACCGTCCTTCGCCAAATACTGCCATTCCACCGAAACAAGAGACGCAAACGGCGTATCCGACAACGGATTTCGTGTGATTCCTCTCGCA
>JAFUXY010000229.1 GCA_017477005.1 Lachnospiraceae bacterium
AAAATGAGAAACTGGGGAAAGAAAACAGCTCTTTATCTTCCCAAAATGAAAAGTTGACCAAGGAAAAAGCTGTCTTGACCTCCCAAAACGAGAAATTGACCAAGGAAAAGACTTCTTTGACCTCGAAAAATGAGACGTTGAGCAAGGAAAACAGTTCTTTGACCTCGAAAAACAAGACATTGACGAAGGAAAAGACTTCTCTGACTTCGAAGAACGAGAAATTGACGAAGGAAAAGGCTTCTCTGACTTCGAAAAACACGGCTTTGACAAAGGAGAAGAAGTCTTTGTCTGAAAAGAATACGGCATTGTCGAAGGAAAACAAGAAATTGAAAGAGAGTGCCGGGAAGGCACAGGCGGAGAGCTTGCAGAAGGAAAACGAGTCTTTGAGATCGGCAAACTCTGCGTTGGAAAGCGACAAAAAGTCTTTGACTTCAAAGAATGAATCGCTCAAGGAAAAAAGTGACGATTTGAAGGATGAGAAAAACTCTCTGTCTGACGAAAATAAGACTTTGAGGCAGAAAGTATCGACTTTGGAACGGAAACTGGCGGATCAAAAAGATGTGAAGAGCGGGTCTCAGAGCGCGGTTTCAGGGAAGAATTCGAATTCTACCGAGAGCAGCAAAAACGGAAAGTCAGCAAACGCCAAAAAATCGACAAAGGTTGGAAAAAGCAAGGCAACCGGTTCATCGAAAAAGGTTTCCAAATCCGGGAAAAACAAGGCGACTGGTTCATCGAAAAAAGTGTCAAAATCCGGGAAGAACAAGGCGGCTGGTTCATCGAAGAAGGTTTCCAAATCTGGGAAGAACAAGGTGACTGGTTCATCGAAGAAGGTTTCCAAATCCGGGAAGAACAAAACAACCGGATCGTCGAAAAAAGTTTCCAAATCTGGGGAGAACAAAGCTGCAGGATCCTCGACAAAAGATTCCCAATCTACGAAGACGGGCGAAAGCCAAAAGGCAGGCGTACCTTCCCAATCCACAAAGGTCAATAAGACGGGAAAAAACGCAAATTCTTCCAAGAATAGCAAATCAGGGAAAACGTCGAAAGCGGCCAAAACTGGGCAGACAGCAAGCGCCGGTATCCAATCCGATACAAACGGAAAGGCAAAGACCCATGTGGTTCGCTCGAACAATGTGCTGCGATTTACAGAGGATATGATGTCCCAGATGCCGGGAAAGGTGTCGATTGGAAATCATTAGCCGAAATGGCAGAGCAAATCCGTAGCGAGTCATAGAAGGAAAAATCCCCTCTCTCACGGTGAGTGGGAGAGGGGGAAGATACGTCAGAGTTTATCCGCCGCATATGCTTCAAACTCAGAAAGTGGCATTGGCTTTGCGAAGTAGAATCCTTGGAACATATCGCAGCCCATTTCAGCAAGCATTTTGGCTTGTTCGGCTGTTTCCACGCCTTCTGTGATGGTCTGCATATGCAGGCTCTTTGCCATATCGATGATGGATTTGAGGACATAGTGACTTCGATCGATATTTCTGGTCTCACGCAGGAAAGCCATATCGATTTTCAAAACATCGGCTTCAATGTCCTTGAGCATAGCCAATGAGGAATAGCCTGCGCCAAAGTCGTCGATTTCGACGGTGAAGCCATAGGAACGCAGATCCTTCACACGCATGATCTGCTTTTCCACATCCGCCATCACAGCAGATTCCGTGATCTCCAGTTTGAGTTTTGTTCGGTCGATGCCGGTGGACTCGACCAGAGAGATCAACGTTTGGACTACATCAATGAAATAAAAATCCAACGCTGAGATATTGACAGAAATATGCAGGTTTTCGAAAGGAGTACCCTTCCAGGCCAAAAGCTGTTGGGCAGCAAGCGACCAGACATGTTGGTCGAGCTTGGCGATCAGCCCCGCCTTTTCCAAAATGGGAATGAAACGGAAAGGAAGGATCACCGTGCCGTCGGGTTCAATCAGACGCGCCAGCGCTTCTGCTCCGATTACCCGGCCGGAAGGCTCCACCTGCGGCTGTAGAAAAATCTGATAATTTCCCTCCGTGATCATACGTTCAAAGCCGCTGGTGATCTTTTGCTGGTAGACAAGATCCGAAAGCAAGGATTGATCAAACCATGCAATCAGTCCCTTTTTCTGCTCGCGGTGCGTCGTCATCGCCATCACAGCTCGGTCAAACATCGTGGAAACAGGGATTTCCGGATCTGTCGCCTCGTAGATGCCAGCGGTGGCAATCAACCGAAACGTACCATCGTCCAAAAGATGCTGCACGGCTTCAAGCTCCACCAAAAGGGACTCTTCGATAAAGCTGTGCTTTGGAATGCACAATCCAAAACGGTCGGCTTGAAGTCTGCCTGCAATCGCGTTTTTCGAATCGTAGGGCTTCAAGACCTCTGCAATTTTCAAAAGAATTTCATTGCCCTTTTTGCGGCCGAACAGATTGTTGACCAGTTTGAAATCCATAATGTCGATGGCAATGACCAGACAGGTCTCGTTTTCCTGCTGATAACGCCGGATCAACTGCCGGGCACGCTGATGAAACCCGTCCCAATTGAGCAGGCCGGTCAGCGGATCGAGAAGCAAGGCAGACTCGTGTACCTCGCTTGCCCGGTCATTGACCGTCTGGCGCTCATGTTCAGTGGCTTCATGACTGGTAATGAATTCCACGACACAGGAAATACTCGTGCCATCATCGGTGATCAGTTCCACCGGATTGGACAGAATATGGAAAACCTTGTCGGCGAAGTATTCTTGTTTTTCGCTGCGGCGGTGGCTCACACAGGCTTTGTAGCTCGAGCATTTGCGGCAGCGTTGGTCCGAGGACCAGACATTGTAGCAGCCCTCCAGGAAATGGAGCTCGCCATCGGAGACAGAAATTTCCCGGCACTCCAAAGGATCCACAAGGCGGACAATATCGTACAAACCGCTGGTCATTTGGAGAAATTGCTGCATTTCTTTGATGTTGTATTCGAAATTTTTCATAGCAGAGGATCCTTATAGGATGATGGATTGTTCAATCGGTATGGTTTTTTCCACAAGGGACAGCGCGGCTTCGTCTGCTACGATAAAGACATTGTTGTGGAGCTGCAAAAAGCTGGCGGGCGCCTCCGGAGAAATCGTACCGCAGATACATTTTTGAAGCGCTTCGGCCTTGTTTTCGCCATTAGCGACGAGAACGATGCAGCGAGCCTGCATGATCGCCTTGATCCCCATTGTGAAGGCGTATTTGGGTACTTCGTCCTCGTTGGTGAAGAAACGGGCGTTGGCGCGGATCGTTGTCTCTTTGAGCTTCACGAGATGGGTGTCTTTTTCCAATGCTTCGCCCGGCTCATTGAAGCCAATATGAGCGTTTGGACCGATGCCCAAAAGCTGAAGATCGATGCCGCCCAAGCCGCGGATCAGTTCGGTATAACGCAGACATTCTGCGCCGGGATCTTCGGCGAGCCCGTCTTCAATATAACAATTGGTGGGATCAATGTTGACATGCTTGAACAGATTTTCCCGCATAAACCAGGCGTAGCTCTGTTCATTATCAGGTCCAAGACCTTGATATTCGTCGAGATTGACGGCCGTGATCTGTGAGAAATCGAGATCGCCCTTGTTGTACCAGTCGATCAATTGCCGGTAGGTTCCGACAGGGCTGGAGCCGGTAGCCAGACCCAGCACAGAATCCGGCTTCAAAATGATCTGCGCGCTGATGATATTGGCAGCCTTGCGGCTCATGTCAGTTTCGTTTTTGGCCTTGTAAATCCTCATGATAACCCTCCTTTTATAGACTTTTTTGCAAACAACCTTCGCGAACTATACAAGTTATTTTCACACAGTTCCTTTGGTCGTTTGATTATACCCCTTTGTACTTTGAAAAGAAACACTATGGACTGGATTTTCGCCCTACGAGTTGTTTTATACTGGCAATGGTAATGCCGATAGCGCTTTTCGCGCGGACAATTTTTTCTGCCGGAAAATAATCCCGGCATTTCGCCAGCAGTCGTTTGGTGTTTTTGGAGGCTCCGAAGCGGTAGGTGCCGTTTTGCTTTGTCTCGATCGCGAAACGGGGGATCCATTTTCCGCCCAAAACCACATCCGCAACGATGTAGTTGATTTCCTCCCACGGAATTTGGATGAAGTCGTTGGGGTCGCGATCGTTGTAGAATTCAAACGCTTTGTCGCCGATCATAATCTTGCCATAATTATTAAGTCCCATATAGGAAATGCCGTTTACGACAAGATCCGCCTTTGAGTTCATAGATTCAGCCAATGTTTTGAAGCCTCCTTGTATTGTTTCTTATTTCCGATACCGTTTGTCCGTTTTGTGCGCGATCCAGGTGCCGACCTCTTGAATGATCTGGACGATGATGACCGTCAAAAAGACGCAGCACCATGTCACGTCCGGATTGAAGCGCTGGTGTCCGTAGCTGATCGCAATCTGCCCAAGGCCGGTTCCACCGATTGTCGCCGCCATAGCAGAATAACCCAAAATCGTGACCATCGAGATCACAGCTCCGATCGTCAAAGACGGCTTCGCCTCCGGCAGCAGCACCTTCCAGACGATCTGAAAATTATTCGTCCCCATGGACTGCGCCGCCTCGATCACCCCTGCATTTACTTCCTTCAGGGAGCTTTCCACCATGCGGGCCACATAAGGTGAGGCCGCAATGACCAGCATCACAATCATTGCCTTATTTCCAAGGCTGACGCCCACGATCAGCTTTGCTACAGGCAGCATGGCAACCATCAGAATGATAAAGGGAATACTGCGGAAGAAATTCACCACCAG
>JAFUXY010000230.1 GCA_017477005.1 Lachnospiraceae bacterium
GCCCTGCATGGCAAGCTGCCCGGCTCATGTGGACGTGCCGGGGTATGTGTCGCTCGTCAAGGAAGGAAAATACGAGGAAGCGGTGGCGTTGATTCGGAAAGACAATCCGTTTCCAAGCGTATGCGGTTATGTGTGCGAGCATCCCTGCGAGAAAAGCTGCCGCAGAAATATGGTAGATGATGCGGTGAATATCTGCGGCATCAAGCGATTTGCGGTCGACCACAAATCGGAGGATTTGAGGCTGCGGCAAGCGGAACCCACCGGCAAACGCATTGCCGTGGTGGGCGGCGGACCTGGAGGGTTGACAGCAGCCTATTATCTGTCGTTGATGGGGCATTCTGTGACCGTATATGAGCAGCGGGATTCGTTGGGAGGGATGCTTCGCTATGGAATACCGGATTACCGTTTGCCACAGGATGTTTTGGATGCCGATATTCGCTTTATTTTGGACGTAGGAATAGAGGTGAAGCTCGGGACGAACGTGGGCGAAGAAATTGCCGTAGAAGATTTGAAAAAACAGTACGATGCTGTCTATCTTTCCATTGGCGCGCATGATGATCGCAAGTTGGGCATTGAAGGCGAGGATGCGAAGAATGTCGTCCCGGCGGTTTCTATGCTGCGGGAGATTGGCGAGGGGAACAAGCCGGATCTGACGGGGAAGCGAGTCTGCGTGATCGGAGGCGGAAACGTGGCGATGGACGCGACGAGGACGGCGCTCCGGTTGGGAGCGAAGGAGGTGACTTGCGTTTATCGTCGGCGTATCGCGGACATGACGGCGCTGTCTGAAGAAATCGAGGAAGCGCAGGCGGAAGGAGGGAGGATCCTGACCCTCTATGCGCCGGAGTATATTGAAAAAGACGAGGCGGGAGCGGTGGCCGCCCTATGGGTTCAGCCGCAGATCATAGGCTCGATCGGACGGGACGGCCGGCCCTCTGTGAGCGGGGCGGATGCCGAGCCGGCGCGCCTTGCCTGTGATTACATTGTGGTCGCCATTGGCCAGTCCATACATAGCCGTCCCTTTGAGGAAAGCGGTATGCAGACGAGACGCGGCGCTTTCACGGCAGAGCGGTCGAGCTATGTGCCGGGAAGCGGAAACGTGTTTGCCGGGGGCGATGCCGTGTCCGGTCCGGCGACGGTGATTTTGGCGGTTGCGGCTGGAAAAGTGGCCGCAGACAATATCGACGATTTTTTGGGATTTGATCACAAGATTTCGACGGATATTACCATTCCCAATCCGACGCGTGCCAATTATCCGCCTTGTGGGCGGGTGAACCTCCGCGCAAAGCAGGACGGAGCTATTGTTGGGAACTTCGATTTGGTGAGTGAGGGAATGACGGATGAAGAGGCCAGACAGGAATGTTCGCGTTGTCTGCGCTGCGACCAGTTCGGTTTTGGGAGCTTTCGGAAAGGAAGGGTGATGGAATGGTAACATTGACAATCAACGGAAGGAAGGTCGTTGCTTTGGAGGACGCGTCGATCATGGAGGCGGCCAAAGAGGCGGGTATTTCCATTCCTCATCTTTGTTATTTGAAAGAAATCAACGAGATCGGGGCTTGTCGCCTGTGCTGCGTGGAAGTGGAAGGCGAAGACAAGCTGATTGCTGCCTGCAAGACCAAGGTAGCGGAAGGTATGGTCGTCCGCACGGACACGCCGTTGGTGCGGGAAGCGGCGAAAATGAATTTGCAGATGATCCTGAGTCAGCACGATGGCCGCTGCAACGTCTGTGTGCGAAATGAGAATTGCCAGCTTCAAACGTTGGCGAAGGATTTTAATATTCAGGTGAATCCTTATGAGGAAAATCTTTTGTCTGACCGCCTGGCCAAGTGGGATTCGTCGTTTCCTCTGACCCGTGACGCGAACAAGTGCATCAAATGCATGCGGTGTATCCAGGTGTGCGACAAGGTTCAGGCAATGAGTATTTGGGATCTGGCGGCGACTGGCGGACGCACCAGAGTGGATGTGGCGGAGAATAAGGAAATCCGGGAAACCGATTGCACGCTGTGTGGGCAGTGTATTGTGAACTGTCCGGTGGGCGCATTGCGGGAACGGGATGACATAGATTTGATTTTGGATGCGATTCGAAATCCGGATATTACGACAGTGGTACAGGTGGCGCCGGCCGTTCGGACTGCGTGGGCAGAGGATGCGGGGATTGAGCGAGAGGAAGCCGGTGTCGACCGCCTGTGCGGCGCCTTGAAGGAAATTGGTTTTGATTATGTATTTGATACCAGCTTTTCCGCAGACCTGACGATAATGGAGGAAGCAAGCGAGTTTATTGAGAGGCTTACGAGCGGTGATTTGAGCGAATATCCGATGTTTACAAGCTGTTGTCCAGGATGGGTGCGGTTTATCAAGGCACGTTACCCCGAATTGGTTGGCCAGCTTTCCACGGCGAAGAGTCCGCAGCAGATGTTTGGCGCGGTAATAAAAAGCTATTTTGCCGAACAAATCCAAAAGGAGCCGAAGGAAATTTTTTCCGTGTCGATCATGCCCTGCGTGTCCAAAAAGGGCGAGTGCGTTATGGAAAGTATGAAGGGCGATTCCGGCGTGCCGGATGTGGATGCTGTTCTGACGACGAGAGAGCTGGTACGGCTGCTTCGAATGGAGCAGATCGACGCGGCAAGCGTGGAGGCACAGCCGTTTGATTCGTTGATGCAGTCTTTTAGCGGAGCGGGTGTTATCTTTGGCGTGACTGGTGGCGTGATGGAGGCGGCTTTGAGGAGCGCGGCATATTTTGTGACGGGAGAGAACCCAGCCGTTACCTATTTCCTGGATGTGCGGGATCATTCGGCGCACAAAAGGCCTTGGCGGGAAGCGACCTATCTGGTAGGAGACGTGACGGTGCGGGTGGCCATCGCGAGCGGATTGGCCAATGCGGACAGGCTGTGCCGAGCGATCCTCAAAGGCGATGTGAAGTATGATTTTGTCGAAATCATGGCCTGCCCGAATGGATGCGCGGGAGGCGGCGGACAGCCGATCCATGTGGAGGGCGACGAGCGTTATCACCGGGGCGATCATTTGTATGCATTGGATAGAAAAATGCCGCTTCGATTCTCGCACGAAAATCCGGACATTGTCCGATTGTATGATACCTATCTGGGCAAGCCACTTTCCGAAAAAGCCCATCATTTGCTGCATACAGAGCACGGAGAGTAATCGAAAAATAAGGAGGCAAAAAGGGAGGGGGAGCTGCGTAATGTCAGATAGGAGTACGAGCAAATATATTTCCCTTATACTGAGGCATAAGCCGGAGAAAATAGGGATTACTCTTGATGAGCATGGGTGGGTCAAGGTGTCTGAGCTGATCGCCGGTGTGAGCAAAACGCATCCTTTGGATAGGGAGAGGCTTGAGCGGATTGTAGCTGAGGATGAAAAGCAGAGGTATTCATTCAACGAAGACAAGACGCGGATCCGAGCGAATCAAGGACATTCTATTCCGGTGGACGTTGAGCTTGACCAAGTGAAGCCGCCGGAGATTTTGTATCATGGTACAGCGACAAAATATGAGGGCGCCATCGACCGGGAAGGGTTGAAACCGAAATCCAGATTGTATGTGCATCTGTCCGGTGATGAAGAGACGGCCAAAAAGGTCGGGATTCGTCATGGAAAATTGGTGCTGTATAGGATCAAAAGCGGAGAGATGCACAGAGATGGATTTGTATTTTATAGGTCGGTCAACGGCGTGTGGCTGACAAAGGCGGTGTCGATGAAGTATATGGAAAAAATAACGCAGGAGAAAAATTAATACTATAATACTAAAAGAAACCCCCGAAGTCTAATGAAACCGGACTTCGGGGATCAAACGAAAACGGAGACGCAGGGATTCGAACCCTGGTGCCGGGATAAACCGACAAACGCATTTCGAGTGCGCCGCGTTATGACCACTTCGCTACGTCTCCTGGGTCATACTATCAATGTTTTTCATCCTTGAAAACTGCCGCTGTTCAGCTGACTGAACAGATGCAAAAAACTTGACAATGCGGTATTATACAGGATTGAAATGCAGATTGCAATAGATTTTTGAGATTTCATAAGATTTTTAGAGCATTTTAAGAGAGAGTCTGTGGTTGTTCCCGTGGTCTGTGTCGTTTTATCATAGACTTTTTTGGTTAGTTGATGTAAACTGGAAAGGAAGTGTGTGAATCGACAAGTTGTTGGGGAGTGTCGGGGAACTGTTTTTGTGTTATCGACATTTCTTTGGAAAGGAGTGCGTGTGATGAGCTATTTTGAAAAGGAGATCAAAAAGCTGGGGTTTGGTCTGATGCGTTTGCCGCAGAAGGACGATGCGATCGACATTGAACAGACGAAAGAGATGGTAGATTTGTTTATGGATGCGGGCTTTACCTATTTTGACACCGCCTGGGCCTATGCTGGCTCGGAGGATGCGATTCGCCAGGCCTTGGTGGAGCGATATCCGCGTGAAAGCTTCCAACTTGCTACGAAGAATGCGGCATGGATCAATTGCAAGACAAGAGAAGACGCCATCCAACAGTTTGAAACGTCGCTGAAGCTAACGGGCGCCGGGTATTTTGACAATTATCTTTTGCACAATCTCGGGGAAGGGCGCACGCATTTCTTTGACGATTTTGACATGTGGGAATTTGTCAAAGAGAAAAAGGCCGAGGGAAAGATCCGGCACTACGGCTTTTCCTTCCATTCAAC
>JAFUXY010000231.1 GCA_017477005.1 Lachnospiraceae bacterium
ACAGTATTTTGGTGGATGAAAAGGTCGAAGATGGGCCGAACAATGCGGATAATAGCTTTGCCGGGCCGATCACGCTGCGAAAAGCGGTGGAAATTTCCAAAAATACCGTGGCCTGGAAGCTGTTTCAGGAGTTGAAGCCTGAAAAATGTATTTCCTATCTCGAAAAGATGCAGTTTTCGAGGCTGGATGAAAACGACAAGAAATATCTGGCTGCATCCATTGGTGGCTTTACCCACGGCGTTTCGACTCTGGAAATGGCGAAGGGATATGCGACGATTGAAAACGACGGCGCCTATCGGGATCCAAGCTGTATTTTGCGGATTACTGATGCGGATGGAAAGCTGATCTATGAACCGGCTCACAGCGAGGAGATGGTGTACGAGCAGGAAGCCTGCCGGGAAATGACGAATATCATGGAGGGCGTGGTGACTCGGGGCACCGGAAAAGGGCTTACGCTGGGAGAAATGCCGTGCGCCGGGAAAACAGGCACAACGGATGATTACAATGACGGATGGTTTGTAGGTTTTACACGATATTTCACCACGAGTGTTTGGGTTGGTTATGATACGCCGCGGACGATCGCAGGGCTTTCGGGAGGGATGTACCCCGGACGGATCTGGCAGGATTATATGAAGAAGATCCACGAAGACCTTCCGCCGAAGGCTTTCCGCAAACCGGCGCAGTATTATGATTCGCATGAAGAAACGCAGGCTCCCGTCGTCGCGCAGCCGCAGCAGCAACAGGTGGTGACGAATGATGTGGGGGGCGCGGTGGACGGCGTAGGCACACAGAGCGAGGCCGGTACAGTTGATGAAGGGGTCAACGAAGCTTGGGAACAGACGGACGATTGGGTGGATGAAACGGGGATTACGAATGACGGCAGGTTGCCCGAGGTTGTAGAGGTGCCGGTGCAGCCGCCGGTAGATGACGGAGGAGACGCAGGGGGTGTGGTGGATATGACTCCAGTAGAAACGCCGCCCGTAGAGACACCGCCTGTGGATCCGGGAGTAGTGGATCAAACTGTGCCACAGTAGTGGCGGTTTTCCTAATAGAAAAAGTATTCCGAAAGGGGGACAAAGATGAAGGAATATGTTTTTGGAGTGGATCTCGGAGGCACGACAGTCAAGATGGGGCTCTTTGGTTCGGACGGGGCTTTGGAAGAAAAGTGGGAGATTCCTACGGACACAAGCAATGACGGAGCCAACATTTTGAAGGATATTGCTGAAGCGATCCAGAAGAAGCTCGATGAGAAGGAAATCGACAAGTCGAGAGTAGAGGGGATTGGCATTGGCATTCCCGGTCCTGTGAACAGCCAAGGAGTGGTTGATCATTGTGTCAACTTGGGCTGGGGCGTGGTACCGGTGGCACGCGATCTTGAAAAGCTGACGGGACTGCCTGTCCAGGCCGGAAATGATGCGAATGTGGCGGCGATGGGAGAGGCCTTTATCGGAGCGGCAAAGGACGCGGCCAGCTCGGTGATGATTACGCTTGGCACGGGCGTGGGCGCAGGGATCGTCGTGAATGGCCGGATTTTGATCGGAGAAAACGGTGCGGCTGGAGAGTTTGGGCATATTCATGTCAATGACGATGAGACGGAAGCCTGCGGCTGCGGGAATCATGGCTGCCTCGAGCAGTATGCTTCGGCGACCTGCGTAGTCCGTTTGGCGAATCGCCGGTTGGCGAAGGACGACGCGCCGAGCAGCCTGCGGGATTTGGAGAAGGTGACTTCGAAGGATGTGTTCGACGCAGCAAAAGCTGGGGATGCGGTGGCCAAGGAAATTGTGCATGAGGTTTGCACGATTTTGGGCAAGGCGATTGCGAAGCTCTGCAATATTGTGAATCCGGCGATGGTCGTGATTGGCGGCGGCGTTTCGAACGCAGGGCCGATTTTGATCAAGGAGATGCAAGATGCGTTTCAGGAAGAGGTTTTCCACGGCGCAAGAGGAACGCGGATTGAGTTGGCGACCCTTGGCAATGATGCAGGCATCGCTGGCGGTGCCGGGATGGTGATCGAGGCGGCAAGCTGAAGGTAATGAATCTATATAGGTGTTTGTTGAGACACGCATAAACTATTAAAAAGTAAGAAAAAGACTGTATCCGAGGAAGGGATATGGTCTTTTTTTTGACGCAATCTGAATGAAATGCGCAGATTTGTTGATAGGAATGAATTTTTGTGGTAGAATACAGATTTTGAATAGGAGGGCATGCATTGGGAAAGCCGAAGATTACAATTATCATACCTGTGTACAAGGTGGAGCAGTTCATTGAGCGGGCGATTGACAGCATTTTGAATCAGACGT
>JAFUXY010000232.1 GCA_017477005.1 Lachnospiraceae bacterium
AAACCCGTCATTTCCACCGTCGTCAAATGAAAACGATCGGCCAACTCCGACACCGTGCCGGACACCTTCTCATATAAGTTTGTCAGCAAAGCATCGTAGACGCTCTTTTCTTTCTGAAAGAAATCCTGCCAAAACGCATTCATCTGTTCCCGCGACCGTTTGGCAGAATTTTGTTCGATTTTTTTCCATTCCTCCAACAATGTCATAATAGTGCAGCCCTCCTTATTTTTCGCCTGCGCAGCCAGATCACAAATCCCAACACCAGGCATCCGAGCGGTATCACCAAAATCATCAGCAAGCCATAGGTATTCGCCGCACGGGTGCTCGCCATAATACGCGATGAATCGTACATTTTAGTCGGAACAACGACGCTTAAATTGTCGTCCTCTTGTACGACGAGCACCGACAGTATTTCCGAAAACAGCTTTGAATTGCGGAACGACACCATTTGATCCGATGCGTCCGTCAACAGATAGGACGAACCAAGCACGAACATCTGCCCGCCCTTCTTCGTATCGACCTGTACGCCCACCGAAAACGGCCCGTCCGGATCCCCGGGTTCTTTTTTGATCTCCGTTGTCCCCACAGCCGCCTCAGCCATTTCGTCCGAAGAGCTGAACCCGGATTTCGAAGTGGCCGCCTCCGAAGTGGACATCAGGTCTGTGTAGGTGATCTTTTTCCCCTTTCCAGACGAATCAAAGATCAGCCCCACCGAAAACGGGCTGAAGATGGACAATTCTCCGGCCAAATCCGTGGTCGCATCGGTCGATTCCACCTTCGGCAGCAGATAATAGGGATTCTGATAATAATACTTCTTGTTCAGCTCCGCGACAACCCCATCCTGCACCTCGATCCCGAACGCCTCCAAAAAGGATTTGTAGTTCGGAAGCTCCGGCGCCTTCAAGAATTCGATCGACGTCAATACCTTGCCGCCCCGCTGTACATAGCGAATGACCTTCTGCGCATCGTCCTCCGAAAAATCCGACTGTACCCCGTTGATGATCAGAGCCGCCGCATCCTCCGGCACCTCGTCCGAACCCAAAAGATTCAGCTCCTTCGTCTCATAATTTCCTTTGGCCAGAATATCCGAAAAATTTCCCCCGAGCGTCAGCTCTTCGTGTCCTTCAAGGATGTACACCTTCGGCAGATCGTCGCTTGCGACATATTCGAGCGCGCTCGTGATCTGCCCCTCTCCATCGTAGCCAGTCGTGACCTGCGAATAGGTATTGTAATCAAATTCACTCGTGTACATTTCAGAAGCCGAAATCGTCTTGAAGCGCTTCTCGCTTTCCACGATCAGACTGCCGGTCGCAAGGTCGGATCCGGCATACTCCGCCATGAAGGTGGGATTTTTCTGGGGATCCATATAGGTAATCTTGATATGGCTGTTGGCTTCTTTATACTTTTGCAGTGTCTTTGGAATCTCCGCATACGAATCCTCGACGGCATTCGAGGTCCCAATTACATAGATCTTCACATCCTGCTTGTAGTCCTTCAGAAAATCCCTGGTCTTTTGGGTAATCGAATAATACTGCCCTTCCGTCGCGTCAAACACGGTCATCGAAGTCGGCAGAGTCGATACGACCACATTCACCACGACCACGATTACGCACAAAACCGCGATCGTCGCCACCGAAAAGACCGATCCGGAAATCCGACGGACGCTCACCGACCAGCGCCGTTTTTCGATCGACTCCAAGGTCAGGAAAAGAAATAAGACCGTCAGCGAAACATAATAGACCACGCCGCTCAGATTCAGGCTGCCGTTTGCCATCTCATCCATTGGCCCAATGAAATCGTAGGCCTTTAGTATCTTTGAAACAAATTCATTACTCGAAAAAATCGTATCAGCGATCGAGGCCATCATATAGCCCAAAAAGAGCAATACGAAGGAGACGACCGCAGAGATCACCACGCTTTCGGTCAAAGACGAGACAAACAGCCCCAGCGCCAGCGTCATCAGCCCGTACAGACAAAACCCGAGCAGCGCCACATAGCAGGAAGTGTACTCCACGTCTCCAAACATAGACAGGATCAGAGGCGATACAGAAATCAGACAGAGCGGAAGCGCAAACACCCCCACCAGCGCCAGATATTTGCCGAGTACGATCTGCCAGGTACGCACAGGCGCGGTCATGATCAATTGATCTGTCCGGCTGCGCCGCTCCTCTGACAGAATCCGCATCGTCAGAATCGGCACCGTGAACATGAAAATAATGGTCTCGGCCGCTAAGGTCTGCGCGATGCTCGGCATTCCGTAGAGCAGATTGTACAGGAAGAAATACAGTCCAAACAGGGCGACCACAACGCCCACAAACAGCCAGCCGATGATATTGTTGAAAAGAGCGAAAAATTCTCGTTTTGCGATCGCTATCATTTAGATGTTCTCCTCCTTTCGCTCAGGATCAAACAATACATTCATCATACCGCCAATCCGATCCGGCTCCGACGACACCTGCTCCATCAATCGGTCCAACGCTTCCTCGGAGGACACAGCCATCGTCTCAGGCTCATTCTCCCCCGCAGAAGCGTCCGTCTCCGGGGTCGCTTCTCCCTCCTGGGACAAAGCATCCTCTGAAACCGCTTCTATCTCTTCGGAAAGCATATCGCCATAGACCATTTCCACCTCTGGCTCATCCGCTTCCTGCGATTCATCCTCCGACTGATCGGAAGTAGTTTCCTCGCCCCGCTCGTTTTCGAAGGAATCTTCCTGCGGGGCATTCTCCTGCTCGTCGAAAGAATCATCCTCCGAAGCGTTCTCCTGTTCGGCGAAAGAAACTTCTTCAGGAACATTCTCCTGCTCATCGGAAGCCTCATTCTCCGAAGCAGGCTCGCCTTCCTCAGAGGTATGGATCTCGTTTTCCGCATCCCACGAAATCACTTCCGGCTCTCCGTCTATGCGGCCCAAGCCATTGCCCTGTGCATCCGCATCGGTGACTTCGAGGAAGATCTGCTCCAGTGAGCCTTTCTCCTCCTGCATCCCGAGAATTGGAATCCGCTTCTCCATCAGAGCCAGCGAAATCTGCTCTGCCAGCTCCTCGTGGTTTCCATCCACCTCTACGATCAGCGTATCTTCGTCGGAAACCTTCACGTCCTTCACGCCGAACAGATCCAGCAGCGCCTCCTCGGCTTCCTCGGCATCTCCTTTGAAGGTAATATGAATCCGGCTGCCGCTGTCCGCGTACTGATCCAGATTCTCCACAGCATCGTCAACGATCAGCTTGCCGCCGTTGATAATGAATACATGGTCGCAGACCTCGGAAATCTCAGACAGGATA
>JAFUXY010000233.1 GCA_017477005.1 Lachnospiraceae bacterium
AGACGGCAAGTGCCTTCGCTTTGCTGTCCGTATTTTTCGAAGCGGCCTTTTCTCCATCGTTCATTACCACGCATTCAAAGTCAAACCGGCGGTACGCCGGCGCAAACCCTGCATTTTCCACCGAAAATCGGATCTTCGCAGACGGCGCAAATCCATCGAATGGTCTCCTGTATAGATCGCATTGGCAATCCGCAAGCTCATACAGATAGCCCAACCGCCTCCCTATGGCAGAAAATCCATCCTGCCCCTCCACCTGAGACTGCTTCCATTTGTCCAAAACCGCGGCGTCAAACTCCCCATTCAAATAGGAAAGGCGCATGGTTTCAAAAGCCTCTATCGCGGACTCGGTGTCATTCATCGGATTCTCGTGCAAAACCTCTCCGCCATTGGGTACCGTCCGGCACAGATCGTTTTGAAAGAAAAGCTCCGTTTCCCGCGTCCCCTCCTGATACGTGCCCAAATCCGTGTCCGAGGCCAGCAAACCATCGTTGTATAGTCCCAGACGCGTGCCGGGCAAAACAGAGGTCAGCTCCCTCCACTGCGTCGGCGTGCGTACAGAGAGAAAGATTTCGGGATCGATTTCTTCATACAAGAGCTTCGCCAAAGCATTTCGATTTTCCTTGTTCAAAAAACGGGAATCATGCATCTCGCCATAATCCCCGACAAACAATCCCTGTACCACAAAAACGATATCTTTATACTCATTCAAGAGGGGAGCCACCGTTCGGATATGGGCTTCTACAACGGCTCGGTCGGATGGCTCGGTCTGCGCCGCCTTTCCCTCCCAGTCATAGGAAAACCGGACGATCAGAGATAGCTGCTTCTTTCTCGCTTCCGAAAAGACCTGCCGGATTTCTCCGCAGGCCTTCTCGCTCAATGCGCTGTTGGCGTATTCTTTGAGATTGAATTCCACCAGAGACAAGCTATAGGGCGGATACAAATCCAGACTCTCGGCAATCTCCCCGGTCCCGGGAAAGACATCGTCGGACAGGAGATATTGGTTGATCTGGTACCAACCGCGATAGGGATTTTGCAGTGCCAGTGGCAGGGCCTTTGCCCCGTCTCTCTCGGCTGCTTCAAAGCGAATGCCCTTCCCCCTCTCCATTCCGATGAATCCCATGATCCCCAGCACACAAAAAACGCTGATTACGACAAAGTAGATTTTTCGCAATGGCTTCATTACCCCCATCAAATTTCCTTAAGCTTCTTCGACGATCCGTTTGCTCCGATTGTACAAGATCAAGAAAATCCCCATCACATAGAACCCACTGACCGCTATATTGAGGAACATATTGGTACGCAGGAAGTACATCAAAAGGAAAAAGCTGACCCCCAGCAAGGCAATCGAAAAGTGGAATTTCGCATTGAGCGCGCAGCGTTTTTTGGCGAATAAATCCATCAAAAACAGGCAGATAAAATACATAATAAAAGATCCCGTGATATACATGATCTTGGGCAAAAGCGCCACCTCTTCCTCCCGCATAAATTCCAGCGCGACGGAAATATCGTCGAGCGCAAGGATCATAAACACATGAATCAGCATATAAATGGTGCCATTGGTCGTCAATTCCCTGTCCACAATCCGATTGTACAGCACCTCATAGCTTAGAAACAATCCGACTACGATCAGAAAAGCCATCGTGGAAAAATACAAAGAAGTTGGCGTGACCCCACCTTCAAAATAAGAGGTAATAGAAATAATCATCTCTCCAAAGGTAAACACCACAAAGAGCATGGCGCGCTCACTCAGATGCTCAAAATCCACAGGAACGATCATGTTCACCTTGTAGGACAGCGCTGTCATGATGATGCCGAAAAGAATCGGTACATAGGCGATCGACATGCCCGTCCAATAGTACACCAGCATATGCACCACGACAAGAGCAGCCTCCCCGAAAATGACCCTGCATTTCCCTTTCAGCATCTCAAGTACCCACGGCTCGGCTCTGTGATTTTTCATTTCGATCAAATGCTGCAGGCCTATATTCACCAAAATCAGCGTCCAGGCTATGCAAAACCGGTAAATCGACGTATGCCAGGCCGTGCTGATCCCATCCGCCATATGATAGAGCAAGTACATATTGACAATCAGGAAAACATGATCCCGTATGCCGTTTCTGCCATATAAATTGATGTAAAAGGTGCTGAAATTCCAGATCTGGATCACGGCCAGCGAACAAAGCACGAAGGCAAAAAATACCATTCCCGGCACGAATCCATTCTCAATATAATGCAAAATAGAATTGTTCCGACCGATTAAATACA
>JAFUXY010000234.1 GCA_017477005.1 Lachnospiraceae bacterium
AAAGTGAAAATCCTCTAATCCTCTATGGAAATCGAAGTGAGTTTGTGATAGAATCAGAAAAGGGTTTTTTTGGAAACGGCGAAGAGGGCGTTTCCCAGTCATTTCGTAAAGGAGGAGAAGCATGGGCGTATTTAGAAAAGATTTCCTTTGGGGCGGCGCAACGGCGGCCAATCAGTACGAAGGCGGATGGAATGAAGACGGCAAGGGGGAGAATGTCGACGACCATTTCACGGTAGGCAGCCACACGACACCCAGGAGATTTACGCAGAAAATCGAAGAGGGTACGCTGTATCCGTCGCATGAGGCCAGTGATTTCTATCACCACTACAAGGAGGACATTGCGCTGTTCGCGGAGATGGGATTCAAGACCTTCCGCCTATCGATCAATTGGGCGAGGATCTTCCCGACCGGTATGGAGGATGAGCCGAATGAGAAGGGGTTGGAGTTCTATGACAGCGTCTTTTTTGAGCTTTCGAAATACGACATCGAGCCTCTTGTGACGATCTCGCATTACGAGATGCCGTTTGCCTTTGTGGAGAAATACAACGGCTGGGACGGCCGGGAGATGATCGATCATTATTTCAAATACTGTATTACCATTTTCGAACGCTACAAGGATCAGGTCAAGTACTGGCTGACCTTCAATGAGATCAACGCCGGGACGATGCCCTTTGGCGCGGCGTTGGAGGCGAGTACCCTGCGGGGATATGAGGGACCGATCAACGAGATCCCTGACAACAAGAAGGTACGCTTCCAGGCCTTGCACCACCAGTTGGTTGCGAGCGCGCTCGTGGTGAAATATGCGCATGAGCATTATCCGCAGTTCAAGATGGGCAATATGATTTGCTACCTGCTCTCCTATCCGTCCACCTGCAATCCGGAGGACGTGCTGGCCAATCAAAAGAACATGGAGATTTTGAATTATTACTGCGGCGATGTGCAGGTGCGGGGCGAGTATCCGTATTTTGCGGAACGCTATTGGATGGAGAATGACATCATACCGGATATTCGGCATGGCGACCTCGAAATTCTGAAGGAGGGAACGGTCGATTTCTACACCTTCAGCTACTATATGACAAACTGCGTTTCGACCGATCCAAATCAGGAAAAGGTCGATGGAAATGTGATCGGCGGCGCCAAGAATCCGTATCTCGAGGCTTCGGACTGGGGCTGGCAGATCGATCCGACCGGGCTGCGGATCGCATTGAATGAGATCTATGCGCGCTATGGTATCCCGATGATGGTGGTAGAAAATGGTCTCGGGGCGTTCGACAAGGTCGAGAAGGACGGCAGCATCAACGATGATTACCGCATTGATTACCTCAGAAAGCACATCGAAGCGATGCGCGAGGCGGTCAAGGACGGCGTGGATCTGATTGGCTATACGCCGTGGGGCTGCATCGATTTGGTATCGGCTTCGACCGGAGAGATGGCGAAGCGCTATGGATTCATCTTCGTGGACAAGTACGACGATGGTACCGGCGACCTGTCCCGCAAGAAAAAGAAGTCCTTCGAGTGGTACAAGAAGGTCATCGAGACCAACGGAGAGGATCTGGACTGATTGGGCCAAAAGAGAAGAGGAGGTCGGAGCCGTTCGGCTGACGGAACGGCTCCGGGTTTAGACTGATCGGACCAAGCTGGAAATGGAGGCGAAGTATGGCAAAGTTCGGTTCAATTTATATTGAGAAAGGGCCGGGGGGATTTGGAGGGCCTTTGGTGGTCACTCCCACCGAAAAGCGAAACAAGGTGATGTACATTCTGGGCGAGATGGACAAGCCGCCTTGTCTGGACAAGATTGTCGAGCTTTCCGGGATGACTCCGGTGGACAGCTACAAGGAGACCGTGCCGGAGGAGGAGATCGCGCTGGCCATCGTGGACTGCGGGGGTACGCTGCGCTGCGGCATCTACCCCAAGAAGCGGATTCCTACGATCAACATCATGCCGGTGGGTGCGGCGGGGCCGTTGGCGAATTTTATCCTGGAGGATATCTATGCGTCGGCAGTGGGGCCCGATCAGATCCGGGCGGCTACCGAGGAAGAGGTTCGCACGATTGAACAGCCCCGGCTCGAGAAGGATGCGGCCAAACAGGCGGA
>JAFUXY010000235.1 GCA_017477005.1 Lachnospiraceae bacterium
AAACGGGATCTATGTATGCGCAAGCTGCGGGCTGGACAATTATGATGATTTCACGGAGATTCGCCGCTATATTACCCAGTTCGGGCCGGCGCCGGTTTCGGAGCTGTCGCGCGAGCTTCAGATTCCAAGAGATATTATCAATGATTTTCGCAATCGAAACTCCATGTAGATTGCCGCATTGCAAAGTAGAAGAACTGTCGGCAAGCGGGAGGACCAAAAAGTGAAAATCGCGGGGAAGGCGAAAGTGGAAGGGTAGAAGCTGTGGGAATGTCTGTGTGGCTCGTGGGACATCAAAGAGCCGATATGATCGCAAACCAAAGACGGATCAATGGAGCCGGGAGTATGCAGGCGGTGTGCCTGCTCACCTCGCGGCATTTGGAGCGGGCTATTGCAGGGACCGGAGGGGAGACGCTTTCGGCGCCGGTGCCATCGCTCGTGATTTTTGATGTCGATCTGCTCGAGGCGGAGTCCTACAAGCCCCTTGACGATTTGAAAGAGAATCCTATGCTGGCCGGGGTACCGGTTTTTTTTGCTGTTTCTGAGAGGACAGAAGAGACGGATGAGGCTTGCTATGCGAAGGGCGCGGTGGTCGTCGTACACAAGCAGCTTTCCACTGCGGAGCTTTTGCGGGCGGAAAACACGGCATATCAGTTTGAAAACACCCGCCTTTATGAGCAGGAGCTGCAGACGCAGGCCGCCGAGCTGAAAAACGCCAAGGAAATCTACCGCCTCAATACTCAGTTGAAGATGCGCAACGATCTGTTGTACAAGGTCTTTGGACGCTATTTTTCAGAGGACATTGTAGACGTAATCCTCGAAGACGCCGCGGCGGTTTCCCTGGGAGGAGAGAAACGGCATGCGACGATTCTGGTAGCGGATCTGCGGGGCTTTACGGCGATAGGCGAGAGGTTGGATCCAGAGGAGCTTTCGACGCTGCTGAATTTTTACTTCAGCAAGATGGTGGATGTGATCACGGCGCACCATGGGACGGTGATCGAATTTTTGGGAGACGGGCTGTTGGCGGTATTTGGCGCGCTGCTGCATGACACGTCGGCTCAAGCGCAGGACGCGCTTGCATGCGCGATTACGATGCAGAACGCGATGGAAGAGGTCAATGCGTTTTGCCGCAAGAAGGGGTTTCCTCATTTGAATATGGGGATTGGCGTGCATACGGGCGAGGTCTTTGTTGGGAATATCGGCTCGGAAAAGCTGATGCGTTACAATGTGGTGGGCAGCGCCGTGAATATCTGTTCCCGCATCGAAAGCTGCACGGTGGGCGGGCAGATATTGGCTTCGAGGGAAGCGCTCCTTTCGACCGATTGTGAGGTCTCGTATGCGCCGATGGGCGAGATCATGGTGAAGGGCGCGTCGCATGCGATCGCCGTGTTTGAGATCACGGGAATCGGGGGCGAGGAGCCTTGTACCCTGCACAAGTCTTTTGAGGAGGACGACCTGTCGGATATTTCGGAGAAGGTCATGGTGGGGCTGTTTCCGATGGATGAGAAGATCATCGGGCCTGGCCGGATCATGGCGAGGGTGCAGGCGATTTCCGAGCAGCGGATCAAGGTCAAGCTGCCCTCGGACTCGGATGTGATGCCGATTTTGTATGACAATGTGGTTCTCGTGGCGTCCGGGGAGAAGAACGAGGAAAATGCAGCCGGAAAGGGTTGGTACGCAAAAGTAATCGAGCGGTTCCCGGAGTCTATGGTGCTGCATTTTACCCAGATGGACGATGCGGCGAAGGAGTTTGTCGATACATGGCTTGGGAAGGACAAGGGCTGAGGTAGAATTATGTTTCAACCAATTGCGTCCCAAGAGGGGATGCCGGAGAAAATACAGATTTATTACGATGAAGAGAGGGCGTTTTTGTTTGGCGCGTCGATTCGATCCGGAGAGGCGGAATTTCCGTGGGAGTCGCTCGAGGAACTGGCGGCTGATTGGACGTTTTTGGGGGATCGCGCGGTGTCCTTCGCGTTGTTTTTGTGGAGAGACCACAATGACATCCGGACAAAGTTTTTCAGCGCGACGACGAGGGTGCGGGCGCTGGAATTTTTGAATGCGCTTTTCGCGGATATGGGTCTTGTGAAGGGGGACAGCGTACAGGCTACAGGACAGATTTCCCAGCCCTTGCTGTGGACGCAGATCAACAAGGAAAACAAAGAGGATCTGATGGATTACATTTTGGGGGGCTGCTGTTCGTATTTTGAGGACACCGATTGGATCGAGGCGGGACGCTACGCCAAAGAGCATCGGGAGGAGCTTTTGGCGCTGCCTCATTACCACAAACGACATGTACCCTGGTCCTTTGTCAGCACCCTGGATATCGCGCCCAAGGGGAGCCGCCTCTACGTGCGCTCGCTCGAAAACGAGGACGGCTTCGAGGTGGAGACCGGCGAGAATATGATCATTATGATCGGGAGCCAGGGCGAGGTCTACCATATGAAGCGGGAGAAATTCGAAGCTACCTATGACGCGACCGACGAGCTGCTGGATATTTTTTCGAATATGACCGTGTTTCTGCCTGAGGTGCGGCTGATGCCCAAGGGGGAGTATATTAATATCGACGAAATCGCGCATGTTTGTTACCCCAAGCCGGGGAACGCGATTTTCGCCAAGCAGATAGAGAAACGCACGAAGATCTTTCCGGTGTACAACCCGGAGGGATATTTCCTGGGAAAGCCCGGCGACTATATGGTGGCGCGCTCGGACGATCTGAGTGATATTTATATCTTGCAGGAAAAGATTTTTTAGTACACCTAT
>JAFUXY010000236.1 GCA_017477005.1 Lachnospiraceae bacterium
GGCGGAAAAAATAAAAAAAACCGACAAGCATAAAGCGGACAACAGTGGATTGAATAAGGGGCTGGCAGTAGCGCCAGCGAAGGAAGCGCAGACTGTGCCGAAGAAAGAAGGGCAGGCGGTGGCGCCGAAGAAGGAAGTGCAGACTGTGCCGAAGAAGGAAGGACAGGCGGTGGCGCCAGCGAAGGGAGCGCAGACCGTACCGAAGAAAGAAGGGTCGGTGGTGGTGCCTAAGAAGGAAGCGCAGACTGTGCCGAAAAAGGAAGGACAGGCGGCACCGAAGAAGGCAGGGCGGGCGGTACTGAAGAAGGCAGGGCAGGCGGCCTCGAAAAAGGAAGGGCAGTCAGCGTCCAAGAAGGCAGGGCAGGCGGTTCCCGAGAAAGCTCCTGTGGACAGAGAAAAGATGATGCTCATGCTGAAAAAATGCGAGGAGCTTGTGAGACTCGCAAAGGGAAAGCGCAATGTGTTGGAGTATGGCGAAATCTCCGACCATTTGAAGCAGCTGGAGCTGACACCGGAAGAACAGGAAAAGGTGCTCGAGTATTTGGAGAGCAAGCATATCGATGTATTGCGTACCGGGGAGCCGGACGACGATATTTTGTTGGAGGATGACGACGAAATCCGGATCGAAGAGCTTGACTTGACGGTGCCGGATGGGATCAGCATCGAAGATCCGGTTCGTATGTATCTGAAGGAAATCGGAAAGGTCCCTTTGTTGACGGCGGATGAAGAGATCGAGCTGGCCCAGAGGATGGAAAAGGGCGATTCCAAGGCGAAAAAGAAGCTCGCGGAGGCCAACCTGCGTCTGGTGGTCAGTATCGCGAAGCGCTATGTGGGACGGGGGATGCTGTTTTTGGATCTGATTCAGGAGGGCAATCTCGGTCTGATCAAGGCGGTGGAAAAATTTGATTACAAGAAGGGCTACAAGTTTTCCACCTATGCGACCTGGTGGATCCGCCAGGCGATCACGAGGGCGATTGCGGATCAGGCACGGACGATCCGGATTCCGGTGCAGATGGTCGAGACGATTAACAAGTTGATCCGTGTTTCAAGACAATTGCTGCAGGAGTTGGGCAGAGAACCGACCCCGGAGGAGATCGCCGAGGAAATGGAGATTCCGGTCGAGCGGGTGCGAGAAATCCTGAAGATTTCGCAGGAGCCGGTTTCGCTGGAGACGCCGATCGGTGAGGAAGAGGATTCCCATCTGGGTGATTTCATACAGGACGACAATGTACCGGTTCCGGCAGATGCGGCAACCTTTACGCTCTTGAAGGAGCAGCTGGAGGATGTGCTGAGCACGCTGACGGAGCGTGAGCAGAAGGTGCTGATCCTGCGCTTTGGGCTGGAGGATGGCCGCAGCCGTACCTTGGAAGAGGTGGGACGGGAGTTCAGCGTGACCAGAGAGCGGATTCGCCAGATTGAGGCCAAGGCACTGCGCAAGCTCCGCCATCCGAGCCGGAGCCGCAAGCTGAAGGATTATTTAGAGTAATTTTCATGGAAACACGGGCGAAGATCGGCAGACTGAGTCAGCGGCTGTCGGCCGTGGCAGAGTTTGTCTCGCCGGGAATGCGGCTCTGCGACGTGGGCTGCGACCACGCCCACCTTTGCATCCAGCTTGTAAAGGAGGGGTGGGTGCCTGCGGCCATCGCCGTGGACGTGGGCGAAGGACCGCTGCGGATTGCCAGAGAAAATATCCGGAATGCAGACCTGTCTAACCTGGTTGAGACAAGAATCTCCAACGGCTTGTCGGCGGTACAAAAAGGCGAGGCCGAGTCCATCGTGCTGGCGGGAATGGGCGGCCGACTGATTTCAGAGCTATTGAGCAAGGGAGCAGACGTGGCGCTTGCGGCGAGAGAATGGGTGCTGCAGCCGCAGTCTGACGTGGACATTGTCCGAAGGTTGATTCGTGAATCCGGGTTTCGGATTTGGGATGAAGCGTTGGTGCTGGAGCGGGGGAAGTATTACCCGATCATCAAGGCGGTGGCAGGATCGGAAGAGGGGATGGAAGCGGTCGAGGATCGGTTCGGGCCGGTGCTGCTTCAAAGGCGGCATCCGCTGCTTTTGCAATATTTGGCCAGGGAGACGCAGAGGTTGGCGGGATTATTGCCATTGATTGAAGGGAAAAACGATGAAAGCAGCCGCCGGATTGTCCGGGAGTGGGAATTGGTTCAAAGGGCGCGCATTCTGGTAGGAATGGGGTCGGACGGAACAGACAAAACAGCGCGTATTCTTGCGGGGATGAGGTCGGACGGAACGGATACGGCCGCAGAGGGAAATCAATGATTTTGGTGAAAGATGTATATAGGGCGATCAATGATCGGAGTCCCTTTTCGGCGGCGCAGTCCTGGGACAATGTGGGGCTTTTGGTCGGCGATGAGGACTGGGAAGTCCGGAGGATTTATATGGCGTTGGATGCGACCGATGAGGTGGTCGAAAAAGCGACTTCTTGGGGGGCGGATCTTTTGGTGACGCACCATCCGATGGTTTTTTCGCCGATGAAGCGGATCGTGGCCGGAGATTTTATCGGGCGGCGGGTGATCTCGTTGATCGAGCACAGGATCGCGTATATCGCAATGCATACGAATTATGATACCTTCGGGATGGCGGATCTTGCCGCCGACAGGCTGGGATTGGTAGATACCCTTCCTTTGGAGCCGGTGGAGGCGCCGGAATATCCAAGGGTTTGGTTCGGAGTTCAAAAGGGGTTGGACGAAGGAAATCCGCCTGTAGGAATCGGCAAAACCGGGATGCTGCCGAAAAGGACGACGTTGCAGGCCTTTGCCGAGATGGTGAAAAACACGTTTGGACTTTCCCATGTGCGGTTTTTCGGCAGGGAGGACGCGCCGGTGGAGCGGGTGGCGATCTGTCCGGGTTCGGGCAAGAGTGTGATTTCGCTGGCGCAGGAAGCGAGAGCCGATGTGCTAGTGACCGGGGATATCGACCACCACAGTGGGATCGACGCAGTCGCAAACGGGCTTTCTATCATCGAC
>JAFUXY010000237.1 GCA_017477005.1 Lachnospiraceae bacterium
AAAAGGGGATTCCAATGAAAGCACTTCCCCCATCGGAATCCCCACGATTATCCAATCCACCTTTAACAGCCTGTCCCTACAGTTCAAACCTCTGTACAAAGTCCTGCAGCTCCTGAGCCGTCTGCGCCAGACGATCGCTCGCCTCCGCAATTTCATGCGCGCTGGCCGTCTGCTGTTCTGAAGCCGCGGAAACGTTGCCGGTCTCCTCCGCCACGCTGCGGGACATATCGTCGATCTCGCCGATATGCATCTTGATCCGGTCTGTACCGCTTTGCAGATCCTTGACAATCTCCTCCATACGCAATGCCTGCGCAGAAACATTCGAAACCATCGTCACAATCTCGTTGAACGTGCTTCCGGACCGACTCACCACCTCAGATCCTTCCTTCACGATGGTCAAGCCCTCGCCCATCGCAGCCACCGCCTCATTCGACCTGGTCTGAATAGAATTGATCAAATCTGTGATCTGCGCAGCCGCTACATTGGAACCATCCGCCAGCTTGCGAATCTCATCCGCCACTACCGCAAAGCCCTTTCCTGCTTCTCCGGCACGCGCCGCCTCAATGGACGCATTCAGCGACAGCAGGTTGGTCTGCTCTGCAATATCAGAAATCGTATCAACAATACTGCCGATCGTCTGAAGCTGGCTTCCAAGACCGGACACCACATCGGAGGTATTTGTCACCGAACGTTCAATCTCGCTCATCTGGGACACAGCCTTCTGAATCTCTGCGCCGCCTGTCGAGGCCGCTTCGTTTGTAGATTTGATCGCTTCACCGAAGGAATCGATCGTCTCCGAGAACTCGTTCATGTTCACAGAGAAGGATTCCACTTCATCGGTCGCATCGGAAACCACCGACATCTGGTCGTTGCAGCTCCCGGCCACATTGGTACAGCTCTCTGCGACCATTTCGCTTGCGTCGGCCGCCTGCCCGGCAGAGGCCGTCAGCTCCTCCGAAGCGCTCGCCACATAGGCCGTCGTCTGGGAAATTTTCTCCATCAACTCGCGGATACTCTGATGCAGCGTAATCTCCGCATCCGACATCGTCCCGATCTCGGTACGATCCCTTTCGAGCTTCCTCTTCTCCGGCGTCATATCCATCAGCTTGAAATTGCCGGAAGCCATACGCGAAATCTCGTCCGTGATCAGCTTGATCGGATTGGCGATCCGATTGCCGATGTACAATGCGAAAATAACCAAAAGCACCAACAAAATGATCAGGAAGATCACCGACTGCATGATCGACGAGAACACGGCCCTATCCGCAGCAGCCTTGTACTCTGCTTCCATTGCGTCGATATGATCGATCCAAACACCGGTACCGATCACCCACTCATAGGGCTCATATTCGAGCGAATAGCTCATCTTCGGAAGCGGCTCCGTCTCATTTGGCTTCGCAAAAGAGAAATACGCAAAACCGCCGCCCTCCTGCATACCTGCATTCAAAATTTCCTGAATATACTTCACGCCATTGGGATCCACCGAATCAATTCGGGAATTGCCCTCCGTCTCTTCCCGTCCCAACAGCACCACATTGACACCCTTCGTCGTATCAATCCAAAAATACCCGGCGCCGTCGTCATACCGCAGCTCCCGCACCAGATCCGCCGCATGCTTCTGCGCTTCCTCCTTGGAAAGCGTCCCCGCCTCTTCCTGCATATGGAACTGATCGATCAGGCTCCAGACCACTTCTACCTCATGCTTCAGCTCTTCCTGAATATCCTCGACCAGCCTCTCCCGATACGCCGCTGTCTGCTCGGCATTGTTCCGTACCGTATTGAAAATCGAAAATGCCTCCAACCCAATTGAAGTAACTAATGTGACACCAATAATGATCGACACCAGCAAAGCCTTGATCGAACGTTTGCTTTTTCGCCCCCTGCCTCTTGTTCCCATCGTATCCCCCCTAAATTGTCATGCTGCCTGTTGCCAGTACATCTTCATAGTACATCTTCATATTAGACAACATTATAATAATAATTAAAACGTTTGACAACTATAATAGTGAATAAAATTAAGGTTTTTGTCGTTTGTTACAAAATTCTCTTCCGCACCACCTGTTCACAGACGTCCCGGTTGGTCCTCGTATGCGCAAACAGGTTCAAAATGGATTCCGCGGCGTCGTCTTTTTTGAGTCCGTTCAATCCCTTGCGAATGATATCCGCGGCCTCTCTCTCCTCGGGGTTCAGCAGCAGATCCTCCCTTCTCGTCGAAGATCTGGCCAGATCAATAGCCGGGAACACTCTCTTTTCCGACAACTTGCGATCCAAAACCAGCTCCATATTGCCCGTTCCCTTGAATTCTTCAAATACGATATCGTCCATCTTGCTGCCGGTTTCTACCAGCGCCGTCGCCAATATGGTCAGGCTCCCGCCCTCCCGCATATTGCGCGCCGCGCCGAAAAAGCGCTTGGGCATATGCAGCGCCGCCGGATCCAAACCGCCCGACAACGTACGCCCACTCGGCGTCACCGTCAGATTGTAGGCGCGGGTCAGTCTTGTAATGGAATCGAGCAGGATCATAACATCTTTCCCATGCTCCACCAGACGCTTGGCACGCTCAATCACCATTTCCGAAACGCGCTTGTGATGCTCGGGCAATTCATCGAAGGTCGAATAGATCACTTCTACGTTCCCGCCTTCGATCGTCTCTTTCATGTCGGTCACTTCCTCCGGCCTTTCGTCGATCAACAGGATGATCAAATGCATGTCCGGATTGGCCAGCTTCACCGATTTTGCGACCTCTTTCAACAACGTCGTCTTTCCGGCTTTGGGCTGGGACACGATCATCCCACTCTGCCCCTTTCCGATCGGAGAAATCAGATCCACGATCCGCGTCGCCACGCTCCCGCCTACACGTTCGAGCCGAAGCCGGCTGTCCGGAAATATAGGGGTCAGGTCTTCGAAATTGGGACGCCTCGCCGCAATCTCCGGATTGAAGCCATTGATATTTTCTATATATAACAAAGCGCCAAACTTGTCGTTTGGATTGTTCTTCCGGGTTTTCCCATGAATGATATCCCCGGTCTTCAAATTGAATTTCCGAATTTGCGAGGGAGACACATAAACATCGTTTTCTCCAGGCAGATAATTCTCACAGCGGATAAACCCGTACCCATCCTGCATGACTTCCAAGATACCATCCGCGACCTTGGCGTCATCGTATTGAAGAGCGGTTTTTTCCTCCACCGCGTCCGTCTCCACTCTCCCCTCTTCTCTGGTATTTCTTTCCCCCTTGAACCGTTTGTCGTCCCTGCTATGGTTTTCTTCTTTCACGGGCTTTTCATCCTTGGTCTGTCGTTCCATCGTCCTTTGCCCTTCTTCCTTCGCCTGCTTCTCTTCTTCATCAAGCGCAAGCATAGCGTCAATGACCTCCTGTTTTTTCATCTTCGTCAGACCCGTGATGCCCCTGTGTTTTGCTACAGCCTTCAACTGCGCTACCGGCAATGTCTCGTATTTTTCTTTCATCAATAATCTCCTACAATTGGGATGTTGATACCCGATCGGATACCGATTCGATTGCTTAAAGATAAGGAAGTGCGGATTCTGATTTCATCGCTTTCCTAGTATCATTTCAGATTATAACGCATTTGCATAACGGTTGCAAGTGAAAAATTCTTATGGTAAAATGGAAAACTCTCTAAAGGAGGTACGACTTCATCCGTATCTTTTCGCAATAGAAACAAGTATATGCATATAATTGA
>JAFUXY010000022.1 GCA_017477005.1 Lachnospiraceae bacterium
AATAAAATTTTTGACCCTGTTAGGAGCAGCTTTAGATAATAGTTCATATAGAAAAGTCCTCTTCCTCTTCGATCTGATACCGCCTCAAAAGCGCCAAAAAAGTAAATGCAAAAATAGTAGGCACCGGATTTGGCCCATTAGTCAATCCCTGTCCCAAGAAGGCCATGATTCCTGCGACCACACAGCCCGCTTCCCAATGCTTCTCTTCCTTCATAGACATATCTATATAAGAAGAAACAGCTCCAAAAAAGGCGCAAATGTAGGCGGCCAGTCCCAAAATACCCAGTGTCAAAATATATTCTACAAATTCATTGTGTCCGGTTTCATACTGATGCCCCTTGATTCTCGCAATCCCATACAAATCTACTGCCGCATCCATACTTCCCGGTCCGATTCCCGCAAGTTTTTCCTTGATATTCCCCAGCCGAAATACTTCAAAATATGCATCCCACACTTCCGCACGCCCGGTCATGCTCTTTAGAGGTGCAAAAAACAACACTATAAAGGAAATGCTCATAAACAAAATCCCGACCAAAATGGCCCATGGTATTTTCCATTTTGCCGTTTGCGCTTCGATTTCTGCTGCAGAATCCATTTTTTCCGCACGATTCAGCAGCAGCCATACACACAGACAGAGTAGGCCAAATGGCAGATACGCGTGGTATTTTATGATCACTCCAGAAATTTCCGTTTCAATACGGTAATAGAGATTGGCATTGATCATATGAATGATCTCTGCAGCTATACCGGAAATAGCTGTCAAAATTCCAAGCCAAAACAGATTTTTCAAGCGTTTTATATTACCAAGAGCATTGAACACCAAAATTCCTATTCCAAAGAATAATCCAGGGAAAACACCCCCCGCTCTAGCGGTCAGTACACAGATGAAGCATATGAAGAGCAAAACATCCACGGCTATGCCTGCCTTGTCCCAAGACAAATTGAGTCGAACAGCCGCAAAGAAAATAGTCACAATGGCCAGATATCCATAGAAAAAGTCCACATTCCCAATCGTAGAGGCCATGAAGTGGATCGTGCTTCTTGCATTGTTTTGGTGCATCCCGATCGGATCGATCTCCATATGGTTCAGCACCCCCAACAATACCACCAAAAATGTGACCACATAAAAGCCCTTGATCCAATTATTCCTGTTTTGATCGGCAAAGCGGGAAATTACAAAATAAGAGGTGCACAATAGTACAAGCACCCCTCCCCCTACAAATACCGATTTATCCGCCAAAAGCGCAGAAACGATCGAATATCTGGTAGAGAGTGAAGAAATGAAAACGACTAATCCAAAAGACAAAACTCCCCAGTCCATCAGACTGAATGTCTTTGCAATCTCTCCGACGCTGCGTACAGGAACTCCCCACTGCCTGTTCCACGCAAATTCTCCTGCTGCCGCAATCACCCCACAGATCAAAAGAATTCCTGCCGCCATGATATAAAACATCGCTTTGAACGAAGCAATATCCTGATAATTATAACGAAACATAATCGGTATCAACACAAATACCGCCAACAGGTACAGGCTACATATTTCTCTTCGGAACGTTTTCACGCATCTTCCTCCTCGTACTATTCCCCTTTAATAAAGGCTTCCCACGACTCATCGTCCTCAAAATCTGCCCGCGTCAATCCATCAACCTCTTTTTCCGTATTGGCCTTCGAATTCGATGATTCTCCAGAATCCCCCTTCACAAAGGCTTCCCACGACTCATCATCATCAAAATCATTTCGAGTCAAACCATCCACCTCATCTATTTTTTCCGGTTTTTGCGCATTTGTCTTTTCGCCTTCGAGCTTGTCCGCGCCGCTATCTACTTCTGCTGTTTCCTCTGGTTGGGCAGCATCTGCTTCCGCCTCCTGCAAGGCTTTTTCCTCTGCCAACCTGGCAGCTTCTTCCGCTGCCAGTATTTCTTCTTCGGTTCCTTCCTCCGAAGTCTCCTCTTCCTCAGCTTCTTCTTCCTGATCCTTGATCAGCCCAAAATCATTGTACTCGCCCCGCAGCTTCTTCAAGGTGCCATCCGCCACCTGAATCGCCATCAATTCATAATTGATATCGGGATCCACATATTGCCAAATATAATCATCGACCGCATAGAACATCGTGCCAAACTCATCCATCATCCAGACAACCGAAGGATCGTCCAGCTTGACAGCCTGGGTATTTTTGCTCTTTGCCGAAAGCAATTCCTTTGTCACATTGCGACAAAGATAACGCCCTTTGGCACCTTCCCTTCTATCATAGAGGCTCACCTCAAACGCCTTTCCATCGAGTGCAAAGCGTACCTTTTCCGCCGCCGAAGGATACCGAGAAAGCCTCATCTTCTTATAATCTGTAATCAATTGATTTTTGGAATATTCATTTCCCGCCGCTTGACCATTCTGATCCAAAGAAAAGAAATATTTTTCGTTGTAGATCGCTTCATTTCCTACATTATAGAATATATGCCCTTTTTTGTCCGCATAAAACAAAATGCCGCCTTTTTCATTCGAACAAATATATTTTGCAAAAGCCGGCGCATATTTCTTGTCTTTTTTGGTCGATTTCCAAATCAAATAGGTTCTTCCCTTTGGATTTTTTTTGCGAATCCTCTTTTTGGGAATCCCCCCGCTCTTGACCTGACCTTCTGTCAGCGTTTCTCCGGTTTTTTTGTCAATATACTGCTTTGGAAGCACATTTTCCCACGGTATTTCCACTGTGGCAAGCGTGCCATCCACCATATTCAATAATGTAATAATGGATTCGCCGTCCAACGCCAATCCGGACGAATCAAGTACCCCTTTGATGCCGGTCAAACCGACCGTCTGCTTTTTGTCTGCATAAAACCGGTTTTCATTTGCGTTGAAATACAACGTCGGTTCGTCTTTGTAGGTAATATTTCCAGCTTCATCGGCAAAAAACAAAATCTGTCCATCCAAATCCTTGCCTACATACCGTACAAAAGCGCCATCGGCCACAGAACCATCCGCATTTCTCAGAATCCCATTTGCATCTCTTTTTGCAAAATCCATATCTGTTTGACAAAATACAACCACTGTCGATTTGTCTTTTATATTGGGATGATTTGATTCTGCCGGTTTCTCTACTTCCAATGGACTTGAAGAAAAGATGGTTGTTTTATTTTCTTCCTCTACCGGCTCTTCTATTGGTTCGGGAACCTCTTCCCGATTGAGCGTAGCAACCCTACAATCATCCAAATACGGCCAGTTTTCTTTTTCTCCCAAAACAACTGACAAATTCTCCGGCAGCTTGCCTAAAGAGGTATTATCCGACAAACTTGAAACAATTTCCTCCGATACTTCCCCCTCATCCTCCATTTCCGGTTGTGCCTTCACAGCCTGCATATTGGCGGACAAGATCAATGCAACCGCCAAAAGCAAAATCAAGCACCTTTTGATACGAACAGAAATTCTGTCAAAATTGATATATTCTTTCAAATATTGTACTACCTTCATAGAAAACACAAGAAATCGATTCCCTTCCATTCCTTATGCATCTTCATCTCCTTCCTCTGCTGCCTCTTCGATACTTTCTTCCTTTCGCACCTTCGCAATCGATGCCACCTTTTCATTCTCCGAAAGATTGATCAGCTTCACACCGCTGGTATTTCTCGATGAAAGCGCCGTATTCGATACTCGAATCCGAATAATGATCCCTTCGGTATTGATCAGCATGACCTCATCATCTATCCCGACAGCCTTTGCTCCAACCACATAGCCGGTTTTGTCCGTCACACGATAACACTTGACGCCTTTTCCGCCGCGGTGCTGATCCTTGAATTCAGAAAGCAAGGTGCATTTTCCAAGTCCATTTTCCGAAACGATCAATGCGCTCTCTCCCTGGCAAACCAACTGCATAGCAATGATCCTGTCGCCTTCAAACAGACTCATCCCTATTACCCCGGAAGCCATACGTCCCATACTGCGGACATCTGAAACGTGGAAACGGATACACTGCCCAAATCTGGTGAACAACAGAATTTCATCATCATCCGATGTCCGTTTCACTTCGATCAGCATGTCGTCATTTCGCAAGGAGATCGCTGCCAGTCCATTTTTTCGAATATTGGCAAATTCCGAGAGCTTGGTCCGCTTGACAATTCCATGCATCGTCGCCATAACCAAATACTCATCCCCTGAAAACTCCTTCATAGGAATCATAGAGGTAATCTTTTCCTCCGGCAAAAGAGGAATCAGATTCACAATAGCTGTCCCCCTGGCCGTCCGCGATGCTTCGGGAATCTCATAGGCCTTGAGCCGATACACCCGGCCCAAATTGGTGAAGAACAGCATGTAATGATGCGAGGTCGTCATCATCATCTCGACGATATAGTCGTCTTCAATCGTCTCCATACCCTTGATTCCTTTGCCGCCACGGTTTTGAGACTTGAAATGATCCACCGGCATCCGCTTGATATAGCCCAGCTTTGTAAAGGTAATCACAGTGTTTGTAACAGGAATCAAGTCTTCCATCGAGACATCGTATTCATCATACCCGATCACTGTGCGTCGATCATCGCCGTATTTATCCGATATTTCCTGTATCTCATCCCGAATGACCGACAACAGCACCTTGACATCTCCCAAAATTGTATTCAGGTAATCGATTTTTTCCATCAATTCCTTGTATTCCGCTTCGAGCTTGTTTCGCTCCAAGCCAGTCAACGCACGAAGCCGCATATCAACAATGGCCTGCGCCTGCGCTTCGGACAGTCCAAACCGATCCATCAACTGCTGTTTGGCGACGCCTACATTTTCCGAACCGCGAATGATTCGAATTACCTCATCGATATTGTCCAAAGCAATCAGCAAGCCCTCCAGAATATGAGCCCGCTCCCTTGCCTTGTTCAACTCGTACTTCGTACGCCGGGTAACAACATCCTTCTGATGCTCTATATAATAATGCAGTACATCCTTGAGATTCAAAATCTTTGGCTCGTTGTTCACAAGAGCCAGCATGATCACCCCAAAGGTATCTTGCAGCTGGGTATGCTTGAATAGACGATTGAGCATCACAGTGGGATTGACATCTTTTCGCAGTTCAATCGCCACCCGCATGCCCTCTCTCGAAGACTCATCCCGCAGATCGGTAATTCCATCCAGTCGTTTGTCCTTGACCAGATTGGCAATATTTTCCAAAAGCCGCGCTTTGTTGACCATGAACGGCAGTTCCGTGACCACGATCCGATTCTTTCCGTTTTTCATCGGCTCGATATCCGTCACCGCGCGTACCCGGATTTTTCCCCGTCCGGTGCGATAGGCCTCTTCGATTCCCCGCCGACCCAAAATAATGCCACCCGTAGGAAAGTCCGGCCCCTGGATAATGCCCAGCAATTCTTCTATTTCGGTATCCCGATCTTCGTTGATACGATTTTCGATGATCTTGACAACACCAGCAATGACCTCCCGCAGATTGTGCGG
>JAFUXY010000238.1 GCA_017477005.1 Lachnospiraceae bacterium
GATCTGGAGATTCGGGATGTTCACTCCCGCAATATAGGTCCGCAGCAGCTTGTCGCTTTCATCCCTGGTCATCCCCCGTTCCAGGACAAGAATATTGTCTCCGAGCCTTTCATCGTCATCGTCATGCGTATACAGATGCTTTCTATCGTTGGCGGTATCCGTTATAACCCCGACATCCTTGGCCAGCGAGATATTGGATATTCTCGAAAAACCGATCTTGACACTGTTGCCAAAATACACGATGAACTGACTGCCCGTGATGGGATCCTTCGTCCGTTCCTTTACCTTGTCATTGGTATATCGTTTTTTCTCTGCCATATTCCTTCTCCCTTCCTACCCCCAGAACCGGAACATCAGCATCGTCACATCATCCCGGCGTTTCGTACCGGCTGTATAAGCCTCAATGTCCTCATTCAAAGAATTGACCAGTGAAGTGATCTTGTAGTCGTTGGCGGAAAGATCGGCCAGCTTCTCATGCAGGTATTCCGCTGTATAAATGCTCCCATGCGCATCCACGCACTCCGGAGTATCCTTTGTGTACGCAAACAGCAGGTCGCCTTGGGACAGGCGGATATGCTTTTTCTGGTAGGGAATATTCTCCATGTTGCCCAGCGTCACACCGCTCAGCTCGGGCAGCGCCCTCGGCGCCTCCCCGGAATGCTTCCACTGCACCGGCGCTTCTCCGGCAATGGAATACTCCATCTCTCCGGAGGAAAGGCGGATGATCCCGACAAAGGCGTCGGCAATGATGCCCTCGTTGTTGCCATAGGCGATCTGGTTGTTCGCCTCCGCCAATATCCTGTCCGTTCCATAGCCCTGCAGGGCATAGCTTTTGATCACGGTCTTTGCCGCAAGCGCGAACATAGTGGACAACAGCCCATGTCCGGTGGCTTCCCCTACGGAAATGCAAAACGTCATCTTGTCGATAAAGAAGAAATCATAAAAGCTCCCCCCTCCCTCGGTCGCCGGCAAAAGGGATGCATAGATATCCAATTCCTTTCGGTTGGGAAAAGCGGGAAACTCATTTGGCAGCATATTCTGCTGAATCTGGCGTACGAGGCTGCGTTCCGACTCCATTCGCTCATTTTCTGCGGTAATAATGCGAATATGGTCAAGATAATCCCGAAGTTTTGCGGCCATGCGGTTAAACGCCATCCCCAACTGCCCTATTTCATCATCCGACTCCACATCCACTTCCACAAAATCATTGTCTTCTCCGAAGCTCTCGACCTGGGCCACCATCCTCGTGATCGGCCGGGTCAGGCTTTCAGAAAGCCTGTTGGCGACATGAATCATGATAATGACACCAAAGCACACCAGAAAAACCATGGCCATCAGTCCCAAAAAATTACTAACTGTAATGTCCAGCTTTATATCGTTGATAAAATCCTCGAAACTAAGCCGAAATTTTTTCTCAGCCTTGATCTGCTCTTCCCGGGAACGCTGCAAACAAATCGTCCATTTCGTTTCCTGCATTTGGGAGATCTTGTAACGAATCCCCTCCATTTGTCCATATGTTTCCCCTGTTTTTTTGGCCTTGTCGCCAATATCCTTATATCCCTCAGAGCTCCCTATCCGCACTCCGTTTCTGTCAAGAATGGCAATGGCAGTCCGCTCATCGCTATCATAATAGTCTAATCTCTCCTGGAAACAGGCTACATCTATAGAAGCAGCCACCACGCCTGCAAATTCCCTGTTTTTGTTGGAAATAGGATAGGCGCAGATGACCTTGTCATTCTCGCCGGACAACAGGCTTGCCTGACGGTTTGTCCAATAAAACTTTCTTTTCTTGTGCAAGACAAACCTCTTTTTTGCCTTTTTATACCATTTTTCCTTTCTTAAATCCGGAAGCCCCTCTATGGATACCTTTTCTCTGGAACCGACAACGACCTCTCCGTCCTCCTTTGCAATATACAAAATGAGCCACTTCGGATGCGCTTTTTCATAAAGCTCCATTTGCTTCATAAGCAGCCGGATCTCCTCTTCTGAAATTTCTTTTTTCATCAGATTCGCAATGGCTCGCGTCTGCTTCCGTATATCCATAAAGTATTCGTCAAAATACCTCAAGCTGACGTTGCTGTAGGAGTTCATCATGGCTTCTTCTGTTTTGTCGAATAATTCCTGAGCCTCTTTCTGTGACTCCTCCGACTCATTTTTGATGGATTCATATAATCCGACCCACAACCACAATTTTTGAACACCGACTATGACAATCAAAAGAAGCGGCACCAAAAGCCCCGTGCCGATGAGCGCTCTTTTTATTTTTCTTCCGATAGAATTTCTTTTACCAGATTCTTTTTTTCCCATTTCAAAAATCCCTTACAACACTTCAAAATAGGCAGCATCTGCCGTACCGCTGTCCTTTACACCATGAATATAATCATCGCACCGCAGCAGGTATTCTTTGGCCGCCAAATCCCGCCGGTCGGTACGGATCACTTCCAGAAAATAATTTCTGGCCTCTGAAAAATGACGGACAAGATATAGTTCCACTCCCTTTTCAAATGTATTTTTTGTCCGCCGCTTGATGTTTCTGACCTCAGGCTCATCTCCTTCAAATACATCAAATACCATTTCTTTTTTCTTGGTGCCTGACAAATAGACGACCCCCAGAATACGATAATTGAATTTCTCCTTTGCCATAGGTATCTGATCCAAGAATGCATCCGTTGCCAAGATCCGGGAATAATAGGCAGCGGCTCTTTTTTGCAGCAAACCGCATAATAAAACCGTTTCCGAACTGGCAAGCGGAGTGGAATAATCCCCATAGCCTACCATCCCCACCGTCACACTGCCAAAACAGAGAGCCAGAGAGATTTTGTCGAAATACGCTTTCTTCTCCTCCGGCATCTGCTCGATCAATGAAAAAATTGAAAGCACGCAGGCCAGCGCTTCGCCCGGGTTTTGGGGAAACAACGTCAATGCGGACGAGAGTCCATAGTTTATGACAATACCGCCTCTTTCCACGATCTTCGGGATACAGCCAGCCAAAATACGGTTTATTCTCTGAAAATCCACTATATTATTGGATTTCAAGGCTCTGTTTCCAAGCGCGTCCAATGTGAGGCACAATACCCCAGCATCCATTTCAAGCTTCTCCCCCAGAGCAAGTCCGCTAAACGCCGATGAATCGTTTTTCATGATGATCTATCTCCTCTATGGTACTTGTATGTTCGCCGTACCCGGCATGCCGATCGATATGACGCCGCCCCAGTTGCACATCAGCTTGGATGAATTGTTCAAAGCCGGCTGTCCGCCGATCAATACCGTCGGCGAGCCGGGCGCCCATGGAGCCGTTGTCACAGGAACACATGGCATAGGGGTCAACGCCCCCATCGCCGCAGCCGTTGCCGCCGCCACCGTCGGATTTGCCATAGAAGAACACATACCAAAAGGAAGAATGTTGACCATTGGCTTGTTATCCATGATCGTTGCAATCGGCATAGACGTGACCGTGCGGTTTTCCGGCAATACCGTCAGCACGGACGGTGCCATGCCAAAGGTACAATTCATCTGCGCGCCTCCGCATACACAAAATCCCATGTCGCTCTCCTTTCGTCCACAAGTCCACCCTATTCTTTTTCGTCTCCGGATTCCTCGTTCTTGCTGCTGTCGTCCTTGCTGCTGTCGTCCTTGCTGCTGTCGTCCTTGCCGCTGTCGTTGCCTTTGCCGCTGCTGCCATCCTTGCCGGTGTCTCCGCTCCCCTTCACATACTGTCCCTTCAGAAAGGTTCCATCTTTTTCCACTTTTCCAGTTTTGGAACTGTAGAGCTTTCCGGCCCCATTGTATTCATTGTTGGAAAAGCCGCCTTCGTACAGCAGCAATCCATTGTCGGCGTAGAGTTTTCCATTCCCGGAATACAACCCCTGATGAAAAGAGCCTTCATATCTAAGATTGCCTGTTTGCGCGTCGTAGAGCTTGCCGTCTCCCTCATAAAGATCGTTGAAGAAACTCCCTTCATAGACCAGTCGTCCCTGTTCGTCGAAGCTTTTGCCGTCTCCGGACTTTTTTCCATCGACAAAATCTCCATCGTATTCGAGGGTTCCATCTAGGCCAAAAAGCTTGCCCTTTCCATTGTATTCTCCAGCGGAATACTCTCCGTTGTAGACCGGCACCTCGTTTTCATCATAGGAAACGCCCTTTCCGTCGGACAACCCGGCCAAAAAATCGCCCTTGTAGCTGATATTGCCATTGTCTCCATACAGAACACCCTTCCCCTCGTATTCCCCGGCGGAAAAATCGCCTTTATAGACAGGTTTTCCATCCGAACCATACAGGGTGCCTTTTCCGTCAAAAATTCCCGCCGTGAAATCGCCCTTATAAAGCCGGTTTCCGCTTGCATCATAGAGCGTGCCCTTTCCACTATACTCGCCGGCCGAATAGCCTCCCTGATAGAGAAGCGACCCATCCTCGCGGTAGATCTGCCCCTTGCCTTCCTTGGCTCCGGCCGCATAATCCCCTTTATACCATATGGTGCCGTTCTTTCGATAGTGAGTTCCTTTGCCGCTCCTCTTTCCTGCCTCGTAGCCGCCTTCGTAGATCAGCTTGCCTTTTCGGGAATAGGTTTTTCCTTCGCCGTCCTTTGTGCCTTCCTTGTACTCTCCGTCATACAGAAGGACGCCTTTTTTGGAATAGGTTTTTCCCGTGCCGTCTTTTTTGCCTTCTTTGTATCCACCTTCGTAGCGCAGCTCTCCCGTTTTGCGATACGTCTTTCCTTTTCCGTCTTTCTGTCCGCCCTTTACGCCCCCTTCGTAGCGCAGCATACCATCTTCATCGTATATTTTATCCTCACCGGAGACCAATGCGTCTTCCTTGAATTCTCCGCTGGCAATGAGCTCGCTATCGTTGTACAATTTGCCAACGCCGCTTTTTTGACCGGCCGCAAAATTGCCTTCGTACACAAGAACCCCCTTCTCGTCATACAGCTTGCCCATTCCCTCATAAAGCCCCTGCTTGAAGTCGCCGGAGTACCGAAGCGTATTGTCCCGGTAATACAATTTGCCGGTGCCCTCGTACAGATTGGCGGAAAACGCCCCTTTGTACTCCGTGCTGCCATTGTCATAAAAGGTTTCCCCATCCCCCTCATACATTTCCATTTTGAAGTTTCCCTTGTACAACAAGTTGCCCGCCACATCGTAAAGGACGCCATTGCCGTTGATCCGCCCATCCTCAAGGCGTCCCATGAAGATAACATTTCTGTCTTTGTAATTGTCCAAAAGCCTGACCTTGCCCGTATATCCCATCATCTCTTCGGAGTTAACGACAAAGGTTCTCGTGAAAAATTTGCCTACCAGCCATGGAATGCCAAACCGGACAAACACCGCCAAAAGCAGAATCGCAAGGACGAAAAAAAACACCACCAGCTTTTTTGCCACATATCGTTTGCCGATTAGCACGTATTCACTGATAGAATGCGGCTTTTCGGTCGTCTGTTTGATCTCTTTTCGAATATCGGAGGAGACACGACCCATCAATCCCGCAGGGCTTAGGATGTTCCTTATTCGGCGGTACATGATCTGAAGCGGCGCCGTCACGATATTCGCAACCTGCTTCATCATACGAACCACATAGCCTTCGTTTAGATCATATCCAAATTTCATATGCTTATTGTTCCTTCAATATGTCGTCTAAATCATAGGTTCCAATCTGATGGAAGACGATATCCTTTTTCGTTTTGTCCTTTGATGTATCCCGCACTGTCCACAGCAAATAGCACAGGGCGATGATCACGATGGAAAACAGAAAAATACGTCTCACAATGGGAAACGCCTTTTTGATCCGCTCCCAGATCAGGTACGCCCGGGTCTTTGGCCTTTCCTTTTCCTCTTCGGGGAGTTCCTCGATGATCTGGCAGAATATCTTGAACAGACGATAGATATCCAAAATTTCTTCGTAGTCTCCGGGAAGCAGGATATCCCGATAATCTAAAATGGGCAGAACGGTTTTTCGCTTTATCTCATCGAAAAACAAAAAATCATACACCAAAAGCAGCGATTTCTGCATATCCTGCCTGTCATTTTTCGCCACCGTATCCAAATCCATCAAATGGTAGCGGAACTCAATCTGTCCCGCATCCGAAGCGAGGATCTGATCCGCCGCCAACACATCCGCTGCTATTCCCGCCGGCATCGCCAAAAGCATCAGCTTCTCAAGGATGGCGGAAAAAAGCGCCAGTCTCTCTTCCAGCAGGCAGCCTTGTTTTTCCAACTTCTCCTGCAGCGTCTGTCCTTCGTGATAGGAAAACACCAGATGCAGAGACTCATTCTGCACAAACAATCCATGGTAATCACTGAACTTGCCATGCTCCTCATGCGCGAGAAAAAAGGGCATCAATTCATCCACCCGCTGCCGCTCTATGATGCGGAGCACCTCGTAGAGCCGGCCATCGGATTTTTCCCGACAAATGTACCTCAGAACGGCGCTGTCCGATTTGGCGTATCCTATCACCTGATAGGCTTTGTCAAGCGTATTGATCGTCATGGATTATGCCTCTCTCACCAATACATAGATGGATGCCCTGACCTCCGGAAATGCGATAGACTGCGCCATGACCTCATACACGCCTGGAACGCCGGGCGCCGTATATACGCCGTGTTCATCCACGCTGCCACCATGCTCCTGCACGCTCCAGCGAACCGTCTTTTCCGCCATATTCTCGCACACGACCTCCAAAGAATAGGACTCTCTCACCAACATTTCCAACACATTCGGCTTGATAAAGAGTCTGCGATCACCGGAATCATCCTTTACGTCCCGCGGATTCTTCATCGCAGTCCAATGTACCCGGCAAACCCTCTCGGAAGTTTCGGCGATCAGGCGAATGCCGATCGAAAAGCTTCCCTTGCCCGGATCGACATCGACCGCCATCTCCGCATCCACACCGTTTTCTTTGTTTTTGTCATATACCTCGGAAGAACCGTAGACGATATGTCCCGATAGCTTTTCCATGCCAAGGGTCACGACCACCTCTCCCATTCCCAAGCCATGAAGAATATCCCTTGAAAAAAAGCGATCGCCCCGTTTGGCGGGGGCCGTCAGCGGAATCTCGCAAACGCCCTGCGCCATAGCCATCATCGGCTCCAAAGCCGACTTGTTTTCTCCCACC
>JAFUXY010000239.1 GCA_017477005.1 Lachnospiraceae bacterium
AGTTCCTCTGGCGGCAATAGCAGTGGTTCCGACAATTCCGGTTCCTCCAGCAGCAGCGGCAACGGCAGCGGCTCCGACGATTCCAGTTCCTCCGGTGGCAACAGCAGTGGTTCCGGACAAGCAGAGGACACCACCCATTCCATTCATGTGGAGATTCCATATGAGTATGCCAGTACGGAAATTACCGTCAATGGAATGGAAGGGTCTAAGGCAAAGTCGAAAGATGCAATCGGTGTCCATATCATCTATCAAAAAAATATTTATAAAATAAACTTCGTTGTGCAGGATGCAGACGGAAAAACATATACTACGACCAAGCAGGATACTGCCTCTTCGGACTATGACGATTTCGTGTTTGCGATGCCGGATGCGGACGTGTATCTGAGGGCTACGTTCGAAAAAATAGACACCACCCCTGATTTAGAAGCACATTCCATTACCATTGATGCACCGGATTATGTGGACAAGGCGATTTATGTGGGCGAAACTCCTGTGTCCGAGGCCAAAAGCGGGGACACTGTGACCATCCGCCTGCGGTACGACAAGGAGCAATACGCGATCCGCTCCGTGGCCGCACAGACTGTAAACGGCAGAGCATTGACAACCACACCTCTTAGCTCGTCCAGCCTGCTTTTCTCGGAGTATGAATTCACGATGCCGGATGCAGCCGTGAAGGTGGATTGTACCTTCGAGCCGATCTTTCGTTCGCACTCTATTACATTGGATGTTTCGCCACAGGATGTGGGAACCATATCCGTGCTTGACAGCAACTCTACAGAAATTCAATCAGCGAAGGTTGGAGACACCGTCACCATCCGCATATCCGCCTATGATGCGTCGCAATACAGCCTGAATGTACGGACTCAGACGACGGAGGAACAGACTGTGCCAACCACGCCGACCACGTACAACGACCATATGGATTATTCCTTTGCGATGCCGGATAAAGATGTCATCGTGTCCATTGAATTTATCCAGGAGATGCCTGTTTTGGAGAAACATTCCATTACTGTAGAAGCTTCGCCACAGGATGTGGGAACCATCGCAGTGAAGGGGAGCGAGGGCACAACCATCGACAAGGCCAAAGAGGGGGAAACCGTGGTGGTGCTTGTATCCGGGTTCGACACCGAAGAATATACGCCCAGCTTCTGGGTTCAGACGACGGATGAAGAGACCGTGCCCACCAATATAAAGTCTTCGGGTGAGAATTTCTATGAATACGAATTTGAGATGCCGGATAAAAATGTAAACGTAATGATTACATTTATCAAAGAAACACCTATTTTGGTTCCACATCCCGTCAGAGTTTCTGTACCGAATTTTGTGAATACCTCCATTCTGATCAATGGAGAGATTGATGCTATGGGGTGGGCCAGGAGCGGAGACAGCGTGGCGGTTCGTCTGACCTATGACAGAGAGCGATATGGGATTCCTACTGTTTTGCGGCAGGACTCAAACGATAGCACGGGCACGCAAACGCTGGAGGCTCAGTCTCCGACCGCCACAGAGTATTTGGATTTTCCTTTCGAAATGCCGGATGCGGTAGTGAATGTGAATGCGGCTTTTGAATCCTATGCTATTGGCGTGATTTCGTCACCAGACGACAAGGGAACGATCACGATACCCGATCATAGTGACAGCACGGCACTCAAAGGAGAGGATGTCACCATATCGGTTGTTTGCGACTATACCCATTACTCAACGAGTATAAAGGTAATTACAGAAAGTGCAGAAATGCTCACTCCTGATTTGAAGACCTCTGACGATACGCATAAGGAATATACCTTCCGTATGCCCGGGGAAGCTGTCAGTGTGTCTGTTGCCTTTGTCGACCAAAGCATGACGACAGACACGGGACATACTGTTTCGGTATCGTTTAATCCGAATGTTGGTTTGACTGCCGAGGTTATTGTCGGTGGTGCAACCGTGTCTGCAACGGATACCATTGAACCAAATACGGAGGTGGTGGTTCAAGTTTCCTATAGTGCAGATTCCTTCGAATATACAGGTTATACCGTAATGGATACGAACGGGGCTCCGCCATCCGTTACAAGAACACAGGATACAGAAGAGGGCTGTGATTATTATACGTTTACAATGCCGGATTATGATGTGAATTTGGTTTTGGGATATAAGGGCTTGATAAGTCACAGTGCATATCTTTCCATATTACCAACCCCAGTCAATTCTGTGCCGAGTGGGACAGTAACAGTAAACGGCAAATTGAGTAATACTGCAAAAGCAGGAGACAATGTAGTGATGGAGCTTTCCTACCCGAATGTTTTTGTTTTTCAGCGGATTCAAGCAACTGCAACCTATGATGATGGACGCGTAGTTGATTTTGTTCCAGATAGAAATCATAGAAGTGATTATAATGACTTATTTTCCTTTGTTATGCCGAACGCAAAAGTAGATGTGGTAGTTGAATATGAAAACACTTCCAATACCAACACCTCCACCAGCTCCGATACTCCCGATACCACAGGCTCTGCCGGGCCGGAAATGGACGATATCGGACAGGTAGATCTGGAACCAGTCAGCGACAATGCGGTTCCGCTCGGCGAAGCCATTCCGTTGATCTTCTCGGATGAAGGAAGGGTTGCGGATGGAACAAACGACGAAGATATCCCGGACGTGCCTATTCATTTAGATGAAATTTGGGAAGAGGACGATGCAGAGGATCCGGAAGAGGATGAAGAACAAGACGACGACAACGACCCCGAAGATGAAAAACAGGGCGAAATCATAGCTGCGGAAGAGGCTTCCGAAGATGCGATGTTGAATGAAGAGAACGATTCCACATCTGAAGAATTGTTCGTGGATGAAGATACGGGCGATGCTTCTGAGGAAACGCTTGGGGAGAGTGAAGAAGACTCACTTTCAGAGGAAAACATTGCAGAGGAAGAGGACAGTGATATTTCTGAAGAAGAAATAGAGGAGATCGAGGTCATCGAGGAGGATGAACTTTCCGAAGAGGAATTTGAAAGCGAAACGGACAGCGATTATTCCGAAGAAGAATTTGAAAGCGAAGCAGATGAGTTAGAATTCGAAGAGGAATTTGCGGAGGATGCAGACGAATTGGATTTCGAAGAAGGATTCGTGGACGAGGTGGATGCGTTAGATTCTGAGGAAGGATTTGCGGACGAGGCGGATGCGTTGGATTCTGTGGAGGAATTTGCGGACGAGGCAGATGCCTTGGATTCCGAAGAAGAATTTAAGGAGGAGATAGACGGTGCAAACTCCGAAGAAGGTTCTGCAATGACGGAAAGTATTTTCGAATAATCATTGCTATGACATTAGATATATACTATAATTTGATTACAGAATGGGAGGTAATCATATGCAGATTGTTCCGATGCAGGATCTCCAAAATACGGCAGAGATAGAGCGTCGTTGTCTGGAATCAAATGAACCAATATTTGTCACAAAAAATGGATATGAAAGGCTTGTGGTCATGGACATAGATTATTATGAACAAACCATGAAAAAGTTGGATGAGG
>JAFUXY010000240.1 GCA_017477005.1 Lachnospiraceae bacterium
GAGAAAACGAATGAAAAATGTGAAACGGTTCATTGCCCTGATTCTGGCGGTTGCACTGGCGTTGTCGGATCCGGCGGCCGGGGAGCTTTCGGTGGTCGAAGCCGGGAGACTGAGAACAGATTTTGCGATCCCGAGTCCGGTTCTAAAGGGCACGAAATATCGTTCCCGGATTGACAACGGCACTCCGTGGGTGGACAGCGAGTTGAAGGAAAATGTGACAAAACGCACGCCGATCGATCCGAAGGAGGATTTTCATCTCTACGCCAACAAGGATTGGCTGGTCAAGAACAAGATACCAAGGGGCTATGAGTCCTGGTCGCATTACGCGGAGAGGGCCAATGAGGTCAAGCGTCAGTGCATGAAGCTGCTGAAGGATCCGAGTATTTTCGGGCATGATGCCGACTTGATCCATACCTTGAATTCTTTGATTTTGGATTGGGATACCCGAAATGCGATTGGTGTCACCGGGATCAAGGATCTGGCGGATCGCATTCTGGCGGTTCAGAATATAGAAGAGCTAAAATCTCTTTTGATGAGCGAGGAAGGGATCGAGCTGCTGGACAATTTCATCAGTGTGGGTGCGGGCACCGGTCTGACGGATTCGTCGTATTATCAGGTTTTTGTCGGGAACAGTGGGTTTTTGCTCAGCGATGCCGCTGAATATGAGAAGCGCAGTGAGTACGGCGATATGCAATACGACTATGCGAAGGATGTGTTTTCGCATATGGCCGGACGTCTTGGTATGGATCCGAGCGAAGCGCAGGCTCGCTTTGACGGGGCGATCGCGTTTGAATCCTTGCTGGCACCGAGCGCTCTGACCTCTGAAGACGAGATGAGCGATGATTACATTGAGAGAATCAACAACGAGATGTTCTTCTCGGAGGTGGGACTTCTTTCCGGGGCGTATCCGCTGACTGAGATGATCGAAAAGATGGGTTATCGCTACGAGGGCAAATACGTCGTAGAGCAGCCGGAATACCTGCGGAAACTGAACGAGGTGTTCAACGACAGCAATCTCGAGGGGATGAAGGATCTCATCTATGTGGGCTATGTGACGGGCTTTTCCAACCTGCTTGACGAGGAGATTGTCTCCTATGCAGGAAATGCTTATGAAGAATACTTTGGCGGAAACGGGTCGATCACAGACCGGGAGATGGCCTACAATATGGTATCGGGAATGCTTCCGGCGGCGATGCAGAAGGTCTATGTCTCAAGATATGGTTCCACGAAGGACAAGAGGCGGATGGAGCAGCTTTGTCGGCAGGTCATTCGTACCTATCGGGAACTGCTCAGAGAGAATAAATGGGCTTCGAGAAAAACGATCAATTATGCGATCAAAAAGCTGAACAGCATCAAAATTCATGCGGCGTATCCTGATGAATGGATGGATTATTCATCGATTTCTTTGGACGGGAAAAACCTGGTAGATGCGGTGCGTGCGATCAATGAGTATTACACGGCCTACAACCAATCTCTGATGGGGCAGCGGGTGAATGACCGAAATTGGGCGAGCGGCATGAACCTTTTATCCTGCAATGCGTTTTATAGTGCGCAGGACAATACGATCAATATGATCATAGGGATGATGGGCGAGCCGTTCTTCTCAGATGATATGTCGAAGGAGGAACTATACGCGTCAATCGGCGCCTTCTGGGTAGGACATGAGGTCTCCCATGCGTTCGACAACAATGGTTCGCAGTTTGACGCCAACGGAGATTACAAGGACTGGTGGACGAAAAAGGACAAGCAGGAATTCAATCGCCGCGTCCGGAAGATGAATCGTTATCTCGACAAGATTATTCCGTTTGGAAAGTACCATGTGAATGGCAGCAATGTGAATACGGAAATGATCGCAGATATGACTGGCCTGCAGTGCGCGCTCCGTATGGCGAAAAAAGAGAGGCATTTTGATTATGACAAATTCTTCAAAACCTATGCGCAGATGAACGCTTCTCTTTCGATCTACAGCACAGAGTTGTATGTCTTGACGCAGGACGAGCATCTATTGGATTATCTGCGAACAAATGTTCCGGTGCAGCAGTTTGAAGAGTTTTACAAGACCTATGATGTGGAGAAGGGAGATGGCATGTATCTGGCGCCAAAAGATCGTCTGTTGATCTGGTGATCAAAAGAGGAAGGGGCATCCATGGAACAGAAAGTCAGTAAAGA
>JAFUXY010000241.1 GCA_017477005.1 Lachnospiraceae bacterium
ATAGGCGAGCGCTTCCTGGCGGTGCTTGAAAAAACGGCTGGTCGAAGGGCAATCCACGGCGTATTTCCCAAGCCATCGATCAATTCCTATGGGGTTCCCAGGCATTTCAATGAGCCTTTATGCATCATTGCGACACGGCTGCAGAGCTGCTGTGCCTCTTCAATGTAATGTGTTGTCAGCACGATGGTCAAGTTTTGTCGGTTCAGTGTTTTCAGCAAGCTCCACATTTGGCGGCGGGCGATCGCGTCCATCCCGGCTGTCGGCTCATCCAGCAGCAAAATCTTTGGATTCGTCAGCAGGGCTCGACAAATCATCAGCCGTCGTTTTAGTCCCCCCGAAAGTTGGCGGACAGTTTTTCGGCGGTGCTCCAAGAGATCGGAAAAGGCAAACAGTGCTTCTGTTTTTTGTCGAATCTGTCGAACCGGCATTCGGTACAGCCGCCCCTGATACTCCATGATCTCGTCCATGGTCATGTCCAATCGCATCGAAAATTCTTGAGTGACAATGCTGATTTTTTGCTTTTTTTTTGAGGCTTTCCGGCTCCATTCGGCCCAAGCAGTCCGAAAAATTCTCCCGTTTCAATGCACAAATTCAAATCGGATACAGCTGTTTGTGTTCCAAATTTTTTTGTCAGATGGTTCAATTCAATCATAATTCAGATTCTTTGGAAATAATAATCGAAAAGTAGCCCGCATCATTTGGCGCATCGTCCATGTTTTGATAGATTTTTTCGTCATCCATTCCGCAGTTTTCCACCAGGCTGGCTTGTCTGCCGCTGTTTTTCAGTAATGCGCGTACCTCTTTTATCCGTCTGCCGGATTTCATCAGCACATAGGACCCTGTGTCGGAAAGGGGCATGTCGTATTGATGGATGGCAGGGATAATGTGTACCGGCTGATCCCATTCGGCGAGGGAAATATTCAGCCTAGCCGCTGCGGCGCAAAAGGATGTGACACCGCTGACTAACTCAGTTTCATAACCGTCTTCTTCAAGCAGGGGCTTCAAATAAAAAAACGTGCTGTATACTGTGGGATCACCGAGGGTCAAATAGACCACCGATTCTCCTGCGGACAGATAGCTTTCGATTTGCTTTGCGCCTGTTCGATGGGCGGCTTCCCGTTCTGCTTCACTGGCCAGCATGGGAAGATGGATCGGAAGCAGTTTCTTTTCAGCAAGCTCCGGAACCGCCTGTACTGCGATGCGATATGCTTTGGAAGAATCCGGCTCCTTGCCCGGAAAGGCGATTATCCTGTGTTCCCGAATCAGGCGGGTGGCTTTCAAGGTCACAAGCTCCGGATCGCCGGGGCCAACGCCTACACAATATACTTTTGTTTTGTTCAATGCAATGACCTCCCATCTATTATAGAATTTCATTATATTCCAAAGAAGCGGGGAAAATCAACTATTAGGTGACGAATAAAGGGTGGAATGGTAACGAATAGTGATGTCAGGGTGTACGAGTGCTTATTTTGAAGTGGAAAACATTCACTTTTCATGGTAATATGGAAGGAAATATGGGGACGGGAGGGATAAAAATTGGAAAAGGCGGCAATATCAAGTTACAAAGCCCTCGTAGCACGTTACGGAACTCCTATCTCAGACAAGCTGTTTCATGAATTGCGGGATTATGCAATGAAACGAGGCATCAAATTATCTGGTTTTAAGGATTTTGTGGGCGATATTCAGACTATTAAAATCGTGATTGATGATATTTGCCAGATAGCAGAGGATTTTCCACGCATTCTTGATGAGAAGGTTGGTATATGGTTGGAACTCGACTACAACCTTGGTACAGACTTTGCGACAACGGAAGCTGGTCATATCATACATTTGAATGGCGGATATTTTTCGAACATTGAAGTATTGGAAGAAGAATATGACAGTGCCGTAGCGGAGGGTCGGTTTGTCAGTGATACCAATTGGAGATCAATATCCCGGCACGAAGTTGGTCACGTTGTAGCATATGCGTATTCAATAGATCCATTGGAAGTTGCCAAAGAGATAATGAAAACAGGCAGTAGCGTACAAGTTCGGTATCGTATTGGCAAAGAACTTTCATTATACGCTGCTGAATATGAAGATGGCAGAGAGTTTATTTCAGAGAGTTTTTCGGGATATTATAGCGGAACGGACAACGCGATAGCTACTGAGTTTGTAAAGAGATGTCTTGAAAAAATGAATGAGAGGCAGGTGAATAGAATGAAGTCATATAGTGAAGCAATGTACTGGAGAACTAACGAAAAATGGTTTGTTATAAACATTGAAAAAGACAGGTTTGAACTGACAAAAGCTGCACCACCGAGAGCCATTGAAAGCTTTCGTATGTATTTACGACAAAATGACCTGCCGGATAATCCGATTCCGATAAACTATGGAGAGGATGTTATGGTCTAAACAAACTAATTATAGGAAACGAATTTATTCGTTTCCTAATGCGCCAAATTCGAATCAGACGGATGCCTGATTTTCCTATCGAATTTGTGTGCATGGTCATTTAATTGTGCTGATATTTAATTCGTTTACTATACGATTTATAGAAAATAATGGACGATGAGAACGCCGAAAATTGCAACCCGGGGGAGTCAGCTTGCCCAGATACAGACAGATTTTGTAAAAAAGGCCTTGGAGAAAGAGGGGATCGAGAGCGAGATTGTCGTTGTCAAAACCAGAGGAGACAGGGATCTGCGGCCGATTTCTCTGATAGGTGGAGATGGTCTATTTGTGCGGGAAACAGAGAAGTTGCTTCTCACCGAGGAAGCAGATATCGCAGTTCACAGCGCAAAGGATTTGCCGTACCGCTTGGCGGATGGGCTTTTGATTGGGGGCGTTTTGGAGGAAGGCGATCCACGGGACTGTCTCGTAATAAGGAGACAAGATGGGGGTGCCTATGGGCGGGCCGATATCGGCCAGAACATCGGCAAAGAAACGGAAGAGGGACATTCGGGGAAAACCGCAGGCACGGCGGTCGCATGGCTCAGGCGGGCAAGCGCGCCGCTCATAGGCACCGGCAGTCCGCGCAGGATGGCAGAATGCCGAAGGTGGAACCCGGGAGCGCAGTTCA
>JAFUXY010000242.1 GCA_017477005.1 Lachnospiraceae bacterium
GGTGGAGTCCGGAAGGATGGACGTGATCTTCACGGTGGGGCTTGCGATGCTCGGAGCCGCAGCCGTAGGATTGTACGCCGGGATCATGGGAGGAAAATATGGAGCGAAGGCATCTGCCGGATTTGCAAAGAATTTGCGGCAGGCAATGTTTTCAAAAATCCAGACCTTTTCTTTCGCAAATATCGACAAATTTTCTTCCGCTTCCCTGATTACAAGATTGACAACCGACGTGACAAATTTGCAGAATTCTTACCAAATGATTCTGCGAATTGGCGCAAGAGCACCGTCGAGCCTGATTGTGGCAATGATCGTGAGTTTTACGATCAGCCCGGAGTTGGCACAGATTTATCTGTGGGCGGCGTTGATCCTGGGCGTGGTGATTTCGATTATTGTGACTCTTACGAAGAGGATCTTTGATCAGGTTTTCAAGAAGTATGACGAGTTGAATGCCAGTGTCGAAGAAAATGTATCGGGTATCCGGGTTGTCAAAGCCTACGTGCGGGAAGCGTTTGAAACAGAAAAATTTCATACGGCTTCGCACAATGTGTATAAAATGTTCATCAAGGCGGAGCGTATCCTGGTCGGCATGATGCCAACAGCAATGGCGATGATCTACGCCTGTATTTTGCTGATCAGTTGGAACGGTGCGAAGATGATTGTCGGGAACCGACTGACTACCGGCGAATTGGTCAGTATGCTGGCCTATTGTATGAATATTTTGATGAGCCTAATGATGCTGTCGATGATCTTTGTCATGGTGACGATGTCGATTGCGTCGGCGCAGCGAATTGTCGAGGTCTTGGAGGAAGAGCCTACGATTACGAACCCCAAAGCCCCAATATTTGAAGTGTCGGATGGTTCGATTGATTTTTTGCATGTAGATTTTGCGTATAATGCGAAGTCGATTGAATATGCTATGACGGATGTGACGCTGCACATAGAATCCGGCGAGACGATTGGCGTGATCGGAGGGACGGGTAGTTCGAAATCCACACTGGTCAGCTTGATCTCCCGACTGTACGATGTCAAAAATGGTATGGTGCGCGTGGGCGGAATTGACGTGCGGAAATACGATCTGGATACATTGCGGAATGAGGTCTCGGTGGTGCTTCAAAATAATGTGCTGTTTTCCGGCTCGATTTTGGACAATCTGCGATGGGGCGATCCCGAAGCGACCGATGAAGAATGCATGGAAGCCTGCCGTTTGGCATGCGCAGATGAATTTATCGAGCGTTTGCCAGATGGTTATGATACCTATATTGAACAGGGCGGGACAAATGTGTCCGGCGGACAGCGTCAAAGGCTGTGTATTGCAAGGGCGCTGCTGAAAAAACCGAAGGTACTGATTTTGGACGATTCCACAAGCGCGGTGGATACGGCTACAGACGCAAAGATTCGAAAGGCATTTCGGGAGACTATTCCCGGCACGACGAAATTGATCATTGCGCAGCGAATTTCTTCGGTGCAGGATGCGGATCGAATTGTAGTGCTGGATGAGGGAAAGGTGAACGGCATCGGTACGCATGAAGAATTGCTGGAAACCAACGCCATTTATCGGGATGTGTACGAATCCCAGACGGGAGGCGGCACGGCGGATTTTGACGAAGGAAAGGAGCATGAAAAAGGACTGGAAGCGATGAAAATCCGAAAGGAAAAGGAACCGGCCGCGAAGGGAGGTGAGCGTCATGCCTAGAGTGAGAGCCGAAAGGCCAACAAAGGAGCAGATTGACGCATCGAAGGACACCATGCGTCGGTTGTTCGGTTTCCTGTTCAAGAACTATGGGGGCAGACTGCTCATTGTATTTGTCTGTATCATCATATCCGTGCTGGCGAATGTGCAGGGCACGATGTTTATGCAAAGACTGATCGATGATTATATTACGCCGATGGTGGAGAGCGGAAGCACCGATTTTTCACCTCTATTGGCAGCCATTGCGCGGGTGGCCGGATTCTATGTAATAGGAATTGCGGCTTCCTACGCCTACAATATGATCATGGTCTATGTCACCCAGGGAGCGCTGGTGAAGCTGCGCAACCAGATGTTCGAGCATATGGAAACGCTGCCAATCCGCTATTTCGACACGCATGCCCACGGCGAGATCATGAGTTTTTATACGAATGATATTGACACGCTGCGGCAGATGATCTCCCAGAGTATTCCGCAGATGATCAACTCGGCGTTCAATATTCTGGCGGTGACGATCTCGATGTTTGTCCTGTCGTTTCCGCTCACGATGCTGACCTTCCTGATGGTGGGCGTGATGCTGGTCGTGACTACGAAGCTGGCCGGACAGAGCGCGAAATATTTCACCGAGCAGCAGAAGGACATCGGCATCGTCAATGGAAATATTCAGGAGATCATGAACGGCCAGAAGGTCGTGAAGGTTTTTTGCCATGAACCGCAGGCCATCGAGGATTTTGAGCGGTTGAACGAACGGCTTTTCAATAGCTCGTACAATGCGAATAAATTTGCCAACATACTTATGCCTGCAAACGCACAATTAGGCAATGTTAGCTATGTGCTGATCGCCGTGGTGGGTGGCGCATTGGCATTGTCTGGCGTGACCGGGCTAACGCTCGGAAAACTGGCGAGTTTTTTGACCTTCAACAAGAGCTTCAATATGCCGATTTCCCAGGTGAGCCAGCAGCTCAATTTCATTGTCATGGCTATGGCGGGTGCTGGTCGGATTTTTGCGCTGTTGGACGAAGAGCCGGAATTGGATGAAGGCTATGTGAAGCTGGTGAACGCCAAGATAGAAGGAGAGGAAATCGAGAAGGCACAAGAAATCGGGAGTACAAAAGAAGTAGGAAAGGTCAGCGAGACCGGAGCGGGGAAAGAGAGAGCGGAGGAAACAAGAATAGAAAAAGATCCGGTGAAATCCGGTCGGATTGTGGAATGCGAAGAGCGGACTGGAATTTGGGCGTGGAAGCATTACCACAAAGCATCGGACACGACGACCTTCACGAAGCTGACTGGAGATGTAGTGTTCGACGATGTGGACTTTGGCTACACCGAAGAGAAGACGGTGCTGTACAATATCACGCTGCACGCTCTGCCAGGACAGAAGATCGCGTTCGTAGGGGCGACGGGCGCCGGAAAAACCACGATTACGAATTTGATCAATCGCTTCTATGATATTGCGGACGGAAAAATTCGTTATGATGAAATCAATATCAATAAAATCCAAAAAGCCGACCTGAGGCGAAGCTTGGGAATCGTGCTGCAGGATACGCATTTGTTTTCGGGAACGGTGGCGGACAATATTCGGTTTGGAAAGCTGTCGGCGACCGACGAGGAAGTGGTACAGGCGGCGAAGCTCGCCAATGCGGACGGTTTCATTCGCAGATTGCCAGAGGGGTATAATACCTGGCTGTCCGGGGATGGCGGGTCTCTTTCCGCAGGGCAGAGGCAGCTTTTGGCGATCGCGAGGGCGGCGATTGCGGATCCGCCGGTGTTGATTTTGGATGAAGCGACGTCGTCGATCGATACTCGTACCGAGAAAATCGTGCAGGATGGGATGGACAGGCTGATGGCGGGACGGACGACCTTTGTGATCGCGCACCGGTTGTCCACGATCCGAAACAGCCATATGATCTGCGTGCTCGATAGCGGCCGGATTATCGAGAGAGGAAATCATGACGAATTGATCGCGAAGAAGGGAAAATATTACCAACTCTACACAGGAAAGGTTGTCAATGCATAAAGAAGAAGCTTTGCCGGACAAAGAAAAAATGCATCGGCTCGATCTTTCGGAAATCCAAAAGATCGAGCTGCATATGTTCATATATTTTGATAGATTTTGCCGCAAGTACGGGCTTCGCTATTCTATGGCGGGCGGCACGCTTTTGGGCGCGGTGCGGCACAAGGGCTTTATCCCGTGGGACGACGATATTGATATTGGGATGCCAAGGCCGGATTATGACCGATTTTGTGAATTGATGCGGCGAAAAAGGCTCGATCATGGGCATATTATGCTGCTTCCGGAGCATCATCCCAAGGCGGTGATGCCGTATGCGAAGCTGTTTGACCGACGGACTTATACGGATTTTACCTATGCGACGGATGGCGGCAGTGATTCGCTTTGGATCGATATTCTGCCGATTGATGGGATGCCGGAGGATCCAGAGGAGCTGAAACGGCATATGGACCGATTTACGAAGCTGCGTTTTTTGCTGCAGTTGTCGAGAGCGAAGATGGGCAGCGGCACGACGAAATGGAAGGCGGCGTTGAAGCCTTTGACGAGGCCGTTTTTTGCGGCTTTTCCGACACGGTTTTTGCGGGACAAGATGGACGAGCAGGCCAGACGTTTTGATTTTGCGACTTCTTCACACGTAGGGATTGCTGTGTGGGGACTGTATGGCGTGGGAGAAAGTGTGAAAAAAAACGAAGGCTGTATGGAAATGGAGTTTGAAGGGCGATCCTTTTTGGGAACGATCGCTTACGATGAATATTTGCGCGGAATTTATGGAAATTATATGACGATGCCGCCGGAGGAAAAGCAGGTCGCGCATCCGGTGGAAGCCTATCTCAAGGAAGGCTATTCGATGAAGGAGTTTTGGACATGAAACACAACAAAATTGTCGCTGTCGTGGTCACATACAATCGAAAGGAAATGCTCGAAGAAAATCTGGATGCGCTTTTGTCCCAGACCGAGGATCGATACGATATTTTGGTGATCGACAACCACAGCACGGATGGCACCGATGAGCTGATGAAGGAATACGCTTTGCTTGAGGATCGGATCCAATATTTCGATACGGGAAAAAACCTTGGAGGTGCCGGAGGGTTTGCCTATGGGATACGGCTGGCGATTGAAAAGGGGTATTCCTGGCTTTGGCTGATGGACGACGACTGCATGCCAAAGCGAAACGCATTGGAAGAATTGACAAATACAGCGAAACGGCTGAAGGGCAGATTTGGGTTTCTGTCGTCGAAAACCATGTGGAAAGACGGTTCTCTCTGTCGTATGAACGTACAAAGGACAACTTTGTTTGAAAATCTGACGAAGTATCCTTCGGAAAAGGGAGAGCCGATTCCGATTGTGATTGCTTCATTTGTGTCGATGTTTCTGCCAGCGAAGGTGGTTCGCAGGGTGGGACTGCCGATGGCGGAATTTTTCATATGGACCGACGACTGGGAATATTCGAGGCGGATTTCAAGGCATTTCCCTTGCTATGCGGTGCCGGAGAGCGAGGTCGTGCATGAGACGGAGGAAAACGTAGGGACGAGTATCGCAACGGACGAGGTCGAGAGGCTGTGGCGTTATCGCTATGCCTACCGAAATGAAGTGGTCTTGTACCGAAGAGAGGGACTGCGGGGCATGCTGCATCTTTTGGCCCGGACGCCGCTGCATATGGCCCGGGTGCTGCTCAAAGCGAAGGATCACCGGCGAGAACGGTTGTCTGCCATTTTGAAAGGAACGTGGCAAGGATTTTGGTTCTTCCCAAAGGTGGAGAGGGTGTGAAAATGGCTGAAAAGTGGTGCGGGAATGGTTTGAAATCATCTCGCCACGCTTGACAGAAGCCTATTAAGTATAGTAAGATGGAACGCCGAAGTATCGTAACTGTTCAGTTGACTGAATAGCTACGTGACGTCAGTTATGTTTAAGGAGGGATATTAGGCTATGAAAAAGAAATTGTTTAGTTTGGCGATGGCGGCGATGCTGTCGGTTTCCTTGCTTTCGGGATGTGGCGGCTCCGGTGGTTCTTCGGATACATCGTCTGATGCAACAGAGGACAGCGCTTCTGCGGATACATCCGATGAAAGCAGCGACGCTGAGGAAGCAGACGATACCGCTTCAGATGAGGCGGAGAGTACTGAAGGCGGCGAGGGCGCGTTCTACATCGGCGGCATTGGACCTACGACGGGCGCGGCAGCGAGTTATGGTTCGGCCGTAATGAACGCGGGACAGATCGCCATTGACGAGATCAACGAAGCGGGCGGCGTGAATGGGTCTCAATTGGCGTATCGTTTCGAGGACGATGTGCATGATCCGGAAAAATCGGTCAATGCATACAATTCCCTGAAGGACTGGGGAATGCAGATTTTGATGGGTACGGTGACGACCTCTCCTTGTATCGCAGTAGCGGCCGAGTCTTCTGCGGACAATATGTTTGAGATTACCCCTTCTGCTTCTTCTACAGACGTGATCGACACCAATGAAAACGTGTTCCAGGTTTGCTTCACGGACCCGAACCAGGGAACGGCTTCGGCGGATTACATTGCAGACACGTTGGGTGACATCTCCAAGGTGGCGGTGATCTACAACAGTGCGGACGTGTATTCCCAGGGTATCCACGATACCTTTGTGGATGAGGCGGATGTGAAGGGACTTGAGGTTGTATCGGATACAGCGTTCACGGACGATACAAAGACAGACTTCTCCACGCAGCTTCAGAAGGCGCAGGAAGGTGAAGCGGAGCTGGTGTTCCTGCCGATCTATTATCAGGAGGCTTCGATCATTTTGCAGCAGGCGAAGGATATGGGCTATGCGCCGACCTTCTTTGGCGTAGATGGAATGGACGGAATTTTGACCCTCGAAGGATTTGATACCTCTTTGGCAGAGGGCGTGATGCTGTTGACACCGTTCTCGGCGGACGCAGACGATGAAAAGACGCAGAATTTTGTATCGAAGTATCAGGAAGAATACGGCGATGTTCCGAATCAGTGTGGCGCCGATGCGTATGATGCGATTTATATCATCAAGCAGGCGATCGAAGAGTCCGGCGTGACTCCGGATATGAGCATCGACGAGATGGGATCGACGCTTTGCGAGACGATGAAGGGGATGACCTTTGACGGCGGTATTACCGGAGAGTCCATGCAGTGGGATGAAAACGGCGCGGTCAACAAGGATCCGAAGGCTGTTGTGATCAAGGATGGTGCATATCAGTCGATGGACTGATGAAGGAAATATAGTTGGGAGTAGGTTACTTTGACACTTCGACGGGGACGCTTTTTGGAGTGTCCCCGTCTATTTCTATTATTTGAGGGAAGTTTTATGAGTTTTGTTTCCTATTTAATAGCGGGGATCAGTCTGGGCAGTATCTATGCGATCATGGCGCTGGGCTATACCATGGTGTATGGCATTGCGAAAATGTTGAATTTCGCGCACGGCGATGTAATCATGATCGGAAGCTATGTGGTGTTTTATGCGATCAATAGTTATGGGCTGCCGCCTGTGGTTTCGATCGCATTGTCGGTGGTGGTCTGTACCTGTCTTGGAATCGTAATCGAAAAGGTGGCCTACAAGCCGCTGCGACGGGCGGCGAGTCTGGCAGTGTTGATTACCGCAATTGGCGTGAGTTATTTGTTGGAAAATTTGGCGCTGCTCTTTTTCGGATCCGATTCGAAATCTTTTCCGGATGCCCTTGGACTTTCAACGATTTCACTGGCAGGCGGAAAGCTGCAGATTCCTGGTACGACAATTTTCACCATCGTGGTCTGTGTCATTATTATGGTTTGTCTGATGCTCTTTATCAAACGGACGAAGGCGGGGCAGGCGATGCTGGCGGTATCTGAGGACAAGGATGCGGCGCAGCTCATGGGCGTGAATGTGAATGCAACGATTTCGCTAACCTTCGCCATCGGTTCCGGCCTGGCGGCGATCGCAGGCGTGCTGCTTTGCTCGCAGTACCATGTGCTGAATCCCTACACTGGCGCGCTGCCCGGTATCAAAGCTTTCACGGCGGCTGTGTTCGGCGGCATCGGCTCGATTCCCGGCGCGTTTGTAGGCGGATTGTTGTTGGGTATCATCGAGGATTTGTCGAGCGCGTATATTTCTTCACAGCTCGCTAACGCAATTGTGTTTGCGGTGCTGATTGTGGTGCTGCTGCTCAAACCTACCGGCCTGTTCGGGAAGGTTGTCCGGGAGAAAGTGTAGGTGGAAGCGATGGGAAAAGAAAAAACAAACAAAGGAAAATTCTTGGGTCAGCTTTCTCCGTCTACCAAAAATCTTTGCGAGACTGTGTTGGGATTGCTGGTCATTTATATAGTAATCATGGCGATGGGTTCGATGGGGAAGCTCTCAAATTCCTTTTCAAATCTGTTGTCGGGTCTGTGTATCTATGCGATCATAGCGGTGGGGCTCAATCTCTGCGTGGGATTCCTCGGTGAACTGTCGCTTGGACACGCCGGGTTCATGTCGGTGGGCGCCTTTGTCAGCGCGTCGATCACGCATGCAATGGCGGATTCTGTGGAATCTTTGTATGCGCGGTTTTTTATCGCTCTCGTAGCGGGGACACTCGCGGCGGCGATCGCGGGTTTTTTGATCGGTATTCCAGTGCTTCGGCTGAACGGGGATTACCTTGCGATCGTGACATTGGCCTTTGGTGAAATCATAAAGGGTATATTGAACGTATTTTATCTCGGGAAGGATGTCAATGGTCTGCATTTTTCTTTTGTACAGGACAATTCCAGGGAGCTGGGCGAGGGAAAGAAAATGATCATCAACGGCGCGAAGGGGATTATGGGAACGCCTCATGCGACAACCTTTTCGATTGGAATGGTATTGTTGATCCTGTCGCTCGTGTTGGTGACGTTTTTGGTGGATTCACGGACGGGACGCGCGATTCAGGCAATTCGCGACAATCGGATCGCAGCGGAATCGGTCGGGATCAATATTACCAGATACAAGATCATTGCATTTTCAATATCGGCGGGCATTGCCGGGATCGCGGGCGTGTTGTACTCTCATTACCTTTCCACTACGACTGCCTCGAAATTCGATTTCAATATGTCGATTCTGGTGCTGGTATTTGTGGTGCTTGGAGGCCTGGGAAATTTCCGGGGATCGATCGTGGCCGCAATCATACTGACATTGCTCCCGGAGATGCTGCGCGGGCTTTCGAATTATAGAATGTTGATCTATTCGATTCTTTTGATCGTGATGATGATCTTCAACTGGGCGCCGGCCGCTGTGGAATGGCGGGCCAGGCATCTGCCAAAATTTTTGCAAAAACGGGAAGAGTAGAAAGGCGTTTTGGCGAATTTTTGCGAAGGCGGGAAGAGCGGGGCGGCGTTTCGAGGATTTTGGAACGGAAGCCGGATCGGAGGATTTGGACACAAGATAGGAGGACAGATTCATGTCTATGCTTCAGATAAAGGATTTGAGCATACAGTTCGGGGGGCTGAGAGCCGTGGATGGCTTGACGCTGACGATTGAGAAGGGTGAGCTCTATGGGTTGATCGGGCCGAATGGAGCCGGAAAGACCACTGTTTTCAATCTGCTGACCGGGGTGTACAAGCCGACCGAGGGGTAGATCAATCTGGATGGGACGGATATTACAGGCAAGACCACGGAGCAGATCAACCGGGAGGGGATTGCCAGGACGTTTCAGAATATCCGGCTTTTCGCGGGCATGAGTGTGAGGGACAATGTGAAGGTGGGTCTGCACAATGATTTTGAGTATTCGACGCTGACCGGCCTGCTGCGGACTCCGAAATATTTCAAGATCGAAAGAGAGATGAATGCGAGGGCGATGGAGCTTTTGGAGGTGTTTGGGCTGGCGGAGGAAAGTGAAACGCTGGCGAGCAATCTTCCTTATGGCGCGCAGCGGAAGCTGGAGATCGCGCGGGCTATTGCTACGAAGCCGAAGCTGCTTCTGCTGGACGAACCGGCGGCTGGTATGAACCCGAATGAGACCGGCGAGCTGATGGACCCGATTCATTTCATCCGGGACAAGTTCGATTTGACGGTGCTGTTGATTGAGCACGATATGAAGTTGGTGTCGGGAATCTGCGAGCGGTTGACTGTGCTGAATTTCGGACAGGAGCTTTTCGCCGGGAAGACCCGCGATGTGTTGAACAACCCGGAGGTTATAAAAGCATATTTAGGGGAATAGATTTATGAGTATGTTGGAAGTCAAGGATCTGGAAGTGGATGATGGGCTGATCGCAGCGATCA
>JAFUXY010000243.1 GCA_017477005.1 Lachnospiraceae bacterium
CGAGGATGAAATGTCGCTGCATGGCTACAGTCCGTCGCTTGGAAATACGGCGGTGCGGGGCGTGGTCGCGGACAGTCTGAAGCGGCGGTTTGGCGTACCCTATGAAACGAAGCATATTTTCATGACCTCTGGGGCGGCGGGTGCGATCGCGCATGCAATTCGAGCGGTCACGAAGCCGGGGGATGAGGTGCTGGTCTTTGCGCCGTTCTTTTCGGAATACCATCCCTATATCCACGACACCGGAGCGGTGCTTCATATGGTTGAGGCAGATACCCCCCACTTCCAGATCCACTGGGAGGCGCTGGAACGGGAGATGAATCCCAAAGTCATGGCGGTGCTGATCAATTCGCCGAACAATCCTTCGGGCGTGGTGTATTCGGAAGAGACGATGCAGCGATTGACGGATTTTCTGCGTCAAAAGGAGCAGGAATACGGGCATGATATTTTCCTGATCAGCGACGAACCGTATCGGGAGATCGTCTTTGACGGAGAGGAAACGCCGTATCCGTCCTTGTATTATGACAATACCTTGTCCTGCTACTCGTTCTCCAAATCGCTGTCGCTGCCGGGGGAAAGAATCGGCTATATCGCGGTGAATCCGAAGGCGACGGACGCCGATATTCTGGCGATCATGTTCGGACAGATTTCCCGGGGCATCGGGCACAACTGCCCGTCTTCGTCGGTGCAGCAGGCCGTGGCGAAGGTCATCAACGAGACCTGCGATATGTCAGTCTACGAGACCAACCGCAATCTGTTGTACGACTGCCTGACGGAGCTCGGGGTAGAGGTGGAGAAGCCGGGCGGCACCTTCTATATCTTTCCGAAGGCGCTAGGCGGTGATGCGGTCGCCTTCTGCAAGAAAGCGCTGGAGTATGATCTGGTCTTTGTGCCCTCGGACAATTTTGGTGTCAAGGGATATTTTCGGATCGCCTACTGCGTGGATACCGAGAAGGTGGAACGGTCGCTTCCGGTGATCCGCCGTTTCGTGACGGACTTTTTGGCTTCAAATCAAAGGTAATACATAATCATCTTGGGACTTTGGCCTTCGGGGTCTAAAGTCTCATTTTTGGGAGGAAGGGGTCTATGTTTACCTACAGCCTGTGTATGATCGTCAAAAATGAAGAACGCATCCTGGCCCGGTGCCTGGATTCCTTTGCGCCGCTGTTTGACGAGATTGTGGTAGTGGATACAGGATCCAACGATCGGACGAAGGAGATTGCGGCGACCTATACGGATCGGGTGTTTGATTTTGCCTGGGTGGACGATTTTTCCGCTGCCCGCAATTTCGCATTTTCGAAGTGTACCGGGGATTATATTTATTCTTGCGACGCGGACGAGGTGTTGGACGAGGTGAATCGTGAGCGGTTTTCGCAGTTGATGCAGGCGATGCTGCCCGAGATTGAGATTGTCCAGATGAAGTACGTGGATCCGCGGTCGACGGTGCTGAATACCCGGGAGGAATGGCGGGCGAAGCTCTTCAAACGGCTGCGATCGTTTCGGTGGGAGGATCCGGTGCATGAAACGGTACGCACCGAGCCGGTCGTCTTCGACAGCGATGTGGAGATTTTGCATGAGCCGGAGGGAGAGGCGCATGACAAGCGGGATTTTTCTATTTTTCAGAAAGCCTACCAAAATGGGACGCCGTTTTCGAAAAAGCTCTATGCAATGTACGCGACCGAGCTGTTCAAATGTGGGGAACCGGCGGATTTTGAAAGCGCCATCCCGGTATTCGAGGCACGACTGGCGATGGAGGGCTTGGAAGTCGACGCAATCCTGGTGGCGCTGGGCGTGTTGGCAAGAGGATATCGGTTGACTCACGATACAACTTCCTTTCTGAAGGTGACGCTGCGGGGTTTTTCGGGTGGTTTTTTGGGCAGCTCGGAGCTCTGCTGCGAGTTGGGACAGTATTTTTTGGAGGCAGGAGACATAGGCGAAGCGGCGCGGTGGTTTGAGCGGGCTTTGCGGGAGACGGAGCCGGTGTCGGATGCGCGGAGCGGCGGCGATCTGGCGTTTTTGGGGCTGGCCTCCTGCGAGGAAGCGAGGGGGCATGAGGCCGAGGCCAAGGAGTATCGGAAAAGAGCGGCTGAGTGGCACAAAAATGTTTTTGACCCCTATGCCTAATTGTGGTATCTTAGTAGGGATAATATTGTCTTGAAGCGGTGGTAGAGTATCGGCACTGTGTCAAAAAGGAGGAAGCGTATGGGATACAAAGAAGAGTATGAGCAGAAATTGGTTTCGGCGGACGAAGCGGCAAAGATCGTCAAGTCCGGCGACTGGGTGGATTATGGATGGTGCGCGGCGACGCCGGAGGCGATCGACAAGGCGCTGGCCAAGCGTACCGACGAGCTTTCGGACGTGAAGGTGCGGGGCGGCATTCTGTTCCATCTGCCGGCCATTTTTGAGAGAGAGGATGCAGGCGAGCATTTTTGCTGGAATTCCTGGCATATGAGCGGCGTGGAGCGCCGTATGATCTCGATGGGCGTGGGGTATTATTCTCCGCTCAAATATTCGGAACTGCCCAAATATTACCGTCAGTATATCGAGACACCGGACGTGGCCTTCTTCCAGGTGGCGCCGATGGATGCACATGGATATTTCAACTTCGGCCCCTCCGCTTCTCATATGATGGCGGTCTGTGAGACGGCAAAGAAGGTCGTGGTCGAGGTCAATCAAAATATGCCCCGCTGTCTGGGCGGTTTTGAGGCGGACATCCATATTTCCAAGGTGGATATGATCGTGGAGGGGGAGAATCCTCCGATCTGCGAGCTTCCAGCGGGCGGCGAGCCGACCGAAGTGGATCGGAAGGTGGCAGAGTTGGTAGTTCCCGAGATCCCGAATGGCGCCTGCCTGCAGCTTGGCATCGGTGGCATGCCCAACACGATCGGAAAGATGATCGCGGAATCCGATTTGAAGGATTTGGGCGTGCATACCGAGATGTATGTGGATGCGTTCGTGGATATCGCCAAGGCGGGAAAGATCACCGGGGCAAGGAAGAGCATCGACCGCTTCCGCCAGGCTTTTGCGTTCGGCGCCGGGACGAAAAAGCTCTATGATTATGTCAATGACAATCCGGCCGTGATGAGCGCGCCGGTGGATTATACCAACGATGCCCGGACGATCGGTGCGATCGACAACTTTGTGTCGATCAACAACGCGGTAGATGTGGACTTGTATGGACAAGTCAATGCGGAGTCCGCTGGTGTGAAGCAGATTTCCGGCGCGGGCGGACAGATGGATTTCGTATTGGGCGCCTTCCTGTCGAACGGCGGAAAGAGCTTCATCTGCCTGTCCTCCACGTTCAAGAGCAAGGACGGGGTGGTACACAGCCGTATTCGCCCCACGTTGGCAGAAGGCTCCACTGTGACGGATACGAGGCCGCAGACCATGTATCTGGTGACGGAGTACGGTATGGTCTGCCTGAAGGGGCTGTCGGCGTGGCAAAGAGCAGAGGCGATCATCTCGATCGCGCATCCGGATTTCCGGGACGACCTGATCAAAGAGGCGGAAAAGATGGGCATGTGGAGACGTTCCAATAAGTAAAATGAGGTTCAGGCGACTGAACAGTTACAAGATGGGAGGAAACACATATGAAGATGAAGCAATGGAAAAAAAGAATGTTGGGCCTGGGGCTGTCGGTTGTGATGGCTTTTGGCAGCGCGGTGGCTGCGCCGGCTCTTTCGACAGAAGCGAAGTCGGTGCCGAAGATCACGATGTCTTCGACAGAAAATGGTTCCTATTCGGGCTACCATGCGGTTCCAGACCGAACCTTTCTATACAAAAAGGGAAAAAAGGAGCTGCACGTCGTATCCGTGATCGGTATGAAGCTGACCGATTACACCTTGAATCCCAAGTATTCGGTGACTTCGGTAAAAAAGATCAAACTGCCGCGGTACAATGAGTGGGGAGGCTATTTCCACAGCGAAAAGGGGCAGCATTATGTGGCGATCGGCTTCGACAATACGGCCGAGAGCGAGACAAAGACCGTGATTCGAGTAATCAAATACGACAAGGACTGGGAGAAGGCCGGACAGGTCGATATCCACGGCTATTCCTCGAATGGGCAGGGGCTCGGCGTGTATAAGCCGTTTGATTATGGCAATGTCAGCTTCACCGAAAACGGGGACACGCTGTATCTGATGACAGCGAGGACGATGTTCTCGAACAGCGAGGGTCTGCATTCCCAGTCGAATATCGCTTTTGCGATCAACACCAAAAAGATGGAATCCCATACGAACAACGTGAGCTACTGTTCACATTCCTTCAACCAGTTTGCGCGGTTCAAGGACGGCAATCTGTATCTGGTGGATCAGGGAGACGCGCATCCGAGAGGGGTGCAGATTACGATCTATGATGATTTCGGAAAGGCGCAGGGGGATTTGAAATCGAACGCGATCCGCAGCAGCGTGACGGCTTTTGCCTTCCAGGGAGATGTGGGCAACAATGCGACCGGCGCGACGGTGGGCGGTATGGAGGTTTCCAACTCCTACGTGCTGGTGACAGGCTCGGCGCAGCCCCACGGCTCGTCGGTGGACGGCGTGACCGGTTTTGCTTCGGGATATGGGGAAAACCTGTATCTGATCAAGCGCAGCACGAGCACCGGTGAATGCTCGATCCGTTGGCTCACGAGCTACAATCCGGCTATTTCGGGCGCGACAGTGGAGTGTCCGCGGATGGTCAAGGTCAACAACAACCTGTTCGCGATCCTGTACACGATCAAGAATGTGAACAACGGAAAACGGTATTTCCACTGCATGTACATCGATGGAAGCGGCCAAAAGATCAAGGACGCGCCGTTCAGCAACATCCAGTTCCGCGGCGGCACGCAGCCCATCGTGTTCAACAACCGGATCGTGTTCGTGGAGAAACCGTCCAATTTGCAGAATGTCCAGATTTACAACATTCCAACGAAATAATGAAACGTGAATTTTGGAATGAGTGCAGGGAAGCTCCCCGGTTGGAGACGGAGTTTTTGGAAAGCGGGCAGTTGTATTCACTTTCGGTGGCGCTTTCTCTGGGCGATGTCCGGGATGTGCTGCTCGGCTTGAAGGATCCCGCCCGCTACGACCGCAGGGATTCGGCGTTTCGCGCACCGCAGGGGCTAGGCCCGGTCTATACAATCAAACAATCTACCCATCTGTTTCGAAGCAGTTGGGAACAAGTGATCCAAATCGATTATCCGGCGGGGACTCCGTCGGATAATCGACTTTTTTTCAACCTGAAAGGGCATGGGGTCGGGAATATCGAAGACCACAATCTGTGGATAAATGCCGATGCTTTTTGGGGGAAGCCAGACAGAGCCGATGGGGATGGTGGAGATACGGGAACGCCCAGGGCGGACACAGACGGTGGAGATGCGGAAACGCCCAGGGCGGACACAGACGGTGGAGACACGGAAGCACCCCAGGCAGACGATGTTTGTGTGGACGAGTTCGGTTGGCTCCCGGTCGAGGGGTCCCCGCTGGATTTCCGGGAAGAGACGCCGATCGGAGAGAGGATTCGGATGGGTTATCGGCCGCTGGCGGAGAGGAAGGGCTACGACCATATTTTTCGACTGAAGCAGACCGGGAAGGAAGAAGATGGGCTTTGGCTGGCCGCCACCCTCAGTGACCACGCGAGGACGCTTTCGCTGGAGGTGTATACAGATTTTCCGGCACTCTATTTCTACACCGGAAATGGTTTTTCGGGAAAGGATATCGGAAAGGGAGGCTGTATCTATCCGAAGCGAGGCGGCGTGTTGTTGGCGCCAGTCGATTGGCCCTTGGTGGATTTGTCCTTGGAACGTGCCGGAGAGGATGCCGCAAAATGGCGGGGCGGACGGGTGGAATACCGCTTCCGTCCGCTCGCGCAGGAATTTGCAGGGGGGGTCAAAGGGAGGTGAAGAGGGCTTCGCATTCTCTTTGAGACAGAGGAATCTGCCCTTGGATCATGGTTTTTTGGCCGCCGCATTTTGCGTGGTAATCTTCCCGCAGAATGGAGGCGGTTTTTTGCAGATCGATCGCGGCGCTTCCGAGAATGAAGCGGTACCCGGCTTCGTCGCTGCCGATGAATACGCCACAGCACCCGTCCCGCAGTGTCATCTGGTGGTTGATGGTCTCCCGGACGGCCTTGTCGTCGGCTTCTTCGACAAAGAACAGTGCATGGCGGGAGGAAGCGGGGATTTGGGCGATCGAGGCCTCTAATAGCTGCTGTTGGAGCTGTTGGTTTTTTCCGCGGAGCAGCGCGCGTTCTTCTTTGAGTTCTTGGACACGGTTCGGCAAATCCTCAAAATGCGAGGAGAGGGAGGCGGCGGCTTCGGAGAGCAGCCGGGCGCGGCGGGACAGCTCTGCGAAGGCCTTCATGCCGCAGACGATGGTGAGCCGGACGCCGCCCTTGTAGGATTTGGCTTCGAGTACCTTCAAGAGCCCGACTTCCCCGGTGTTGAGTACATGCGGTGCGCAGCAGGCGCAGGTGTCGACCCCTTCGATCTCGACAATCCGGATCGGCCCTTTGAGCTCGCCCTTGCAGCGATAATCCATCGCTTCAAGATCGCTTTCGTCCGGGTAATACGCGTGGATGGGGCGATTTTCCTGAATCAATTCGTTGACCCTTGTTTCAATCGACTCTACCTGAGCATCCGACAGGGGGTTATCATAATCCATCGTGCAGATGTGGTCGCTCAGGTGGAAGCCGACATTGTGTCCGCCGTAGGTTCGATAGACGAGGCCGGAAAACATATGCTCTCCGGTATGCTGCCGCATCAGCTCCAGACGCCGTCTGTGGTCGATAGTACCTTGCAGGAGGGTTCCGGGAACGGGCAGGGTGTCCTGGTCGTTGAAACGGCAGAGATGAATAATGCGGTCATCTTCGTGGATTTGTACATCCACTACTTCAAAATCACCTAGCCGACCAATATCGGCGCTCTGTCCTCCGGCCTCGGGAAAGAAGGCGGTGGAAGCCAATTCGATGGAGAGGGTATCGGGGGAGATGGGCGCGCAGGAGACGACCTCGCTCTCAAAGGAAAAGCATTCCGGGGCTTCGTCATAGAGTTTTTTCGTTTTCATAATAGGCTCCTCTTTTATCCGTTCTGTTGATGGAACAGACACTTCTTTTTTCCATGTTATTCGGTTAGTGTAGCATTTTTCACTTGAAAGCGCCACGATTTCGGTATAGAATGGTAGAATAAGTGTGGTTTTTTGAAAAGGAGCCTTTGCAATGCTCTACAATATTCATTACGATATCTGTGCGTTGATCATCTCAATGGTGACAGCGGTATGCATACTGACGACAAAAGACAATGCCCGGCAGGAAAACCGGATGTTCCTCGTGATCGTTCTAAACGGTTTGGTTTCCGCCATTTTTGATATAGCCAGCGCTGTGGCGGATTCCTATCCGGCCAAGGTGCCTTTTGTGCTGCTGTGGGGCTTTTCCTTTATGTATCTGCTGCTGCACAACTGCCAGGCGC
>JAFUXY010000244.1 GCA_017477005.1 Lachnospiraceae bacterium
AAGATTTTTTTCTACATCCTCCTTGTCAAAATCTATATCCTCATCCCCGACCAATGCGTCGTCCACCGAGTCGAGATCGAACAAATGCAGGCGGTTGACGCCCTCCTTCCCATATCCCGGTACATCTATATCGTACAGCGTAGAATGGACGGTATGACGGCGGAAAGGCACGGCAAACGAAATCTCCCGTTTGTTCAGCCAGGACTGCGGCGTGATCCACGGATTTTTCACGGCATGCTGTTTCAGATCCGTGAATTTTTGTTCGAACAGTCCCATATGATAATTCAGACCTATTCCGTCTCCGGGAAGCCCCAAAGAGGCGATGGAGTCCAAAAAACAGGCAGCCAAACGGCCGAGTCCGCCATTTCCAAGAGAAGGCTCGTATTCGTACTCCTCGATGGCCTCGATGCTTTTTCCGTTTTTCTCCAGCGCCGCCTTTACTTCTGAAAAAAGCCCCAAATTGATCAGGTTGTTTGACAGCAACTTTCCGATCAAAAATTCCGCCGAAATGTAATACACCTTTTTTTCGCCCTTGTTCCGGGGACGGCCTTCCATCTCTTTATTTGTCTCAATCATCAACGCTTCAAACACTTCTCCATCGGTTGCCGTTTGTATCGTTTTATCGAACAATTCCTTCAATGTTTTGTTCAGTCTCTCTTCCATCCTCTTCTCCTTCCAGATCTGTATATATCTTTTGCGGAAGCTGCCTTTTCAACTCCGCAAGCAAGGTATTCCCGGGTTCCCAAAATACCCGTCTGTTTTCATTTCTTCGTTTGTCAAAATAAATCAATGTATAGAACGGAATTCCTTCTATACGGGACGTGCAATCAAAGGTTCGCATTCCACTTCCCGCATAAGAACGAACTCTTTTTGACATGGAGGGCGCACATACAACGATATCGTCCAGTTGAAAGGATAGCAAGAGCTTTCGTTTTCTATGTGCATAGATGACGAAAAGTTCCATTTCTCTGTTGGTTATCGTATATTCAAATTCGACAAGCAAGTGGTTGGAATAATAAAATGATAGAAACCCAAAACCGATAAATAAACACAAAAGTGTGCACACGACGAGTGGAATGCGCGTAACAGCAGGCAATGCCGTCACAAAAAGTACTCCACAAAGGAGGGTCATGAAATATGCGATCCATCGAATGGGTTTCATGAAAGGGTACAGTTGTCGAACCACTATCTCTTCCACAAAGACATCGTTGTATGTTAAACCGTTCATGCAGCACCTCCATGATTATCCCTTGACGGCTCCCGCCATTCCTTCCACGTAATATCTCTGTAAGAATATAAAGATAATCGCTATAGGAATCGACACGCATACAGCGCCAGCCGCAAAAGAGGTATACCACTCATGAATATATTCTTTTTCAAGCATATTCCAAAGTCCGATCGCCACCGTATAATAATCCGAATTCGCGCGGCAGATGACCTTCGCAAAGATAAAGTCGATCCACGGCGCCGTGAAGGAGGTCAGAATCGTATAGACGATGATCGGCTTCGACAGAGGAATCGTAATCCTCGTGAACAACTGCCACTGCGTCGCCCCGTCAATAATTGCCGCCTCGTCGATCGAACGCGGAATCGTATCAAAAAACCCTTTGGCGATCGTGAATTGCAGCCCCGTCGTTGCCGAATAGACAAGCACCAATGCAACGCGGATCATAGCGCCGTCTGCCAGCCCCAATGCCCGCAAAATGTAATACACCGCCACCATCGACATAAAGCCAGGGAACAAGCCCAGGATCATCGCCATATTCATATAGGCCTTTCGCAGCTTAAACCGCAGCCTCGACAGACAGTAGGATACGCTCAGCACAAAGAAGGTCGAGATCAGACAGGTGAAAATAGCGATCACCAGTGTATTCCCAAACATCCGCGGGAAATTCAGCACATTTCGGTTGGTGAACAACCGCACATAGTTCCCCAGCGTATAGCTTTTCGGGAAGAAGGTGGACACGTAGGAGCCTTTTTCCGCCCGAAACGATGTCAGGACAATCCAAAGGATCGGCGTGACCCAGATAAAGGCCAACACCGCCAACAAAATATGTACAAAAATATTGACAATTCTCTTTTTCGCTTCCATTACATAAACGCCTCCTCATTTTTGTATGATGCAGAATTTCGATAGGTCACCAACGCCACGATCGCCAATACAACGAACGTCAGAATACCGATCACCGCTCCGATATTGAAATACTGCTGATCCACCGTCAGCTTGTACAGCCAGGTAACAAGCAGATCCGTCTTTCCGGCCGTATCTCCCACAGAGGTCGGATCGCCCTTTGTCAGCAGGTAAATGACATTGAAGTTGTTGATATTTCCGGTGAACTGCGTAATCAGATAGGGCGCCGTCACAAACAGCATGTAAGGCAGCGTAATCTTCCAGAAAATCGTCGCCGGCCCTGCTCCGTCCATCTTGGCCGCCTCGTAGAGCTCGCCCGGAATATTCTGCAAAATACCCGTGATCTGAAGGATGGTATATGGAATGCCCACCCAAAGGTTTACAATGATGACCGTGATCCTCGCCCACATGGCATTTTGGAAAAACGGTAATGGCGAATCGATCCAGCCCATATTCTGCAAGATCACATTGACGGCGCCCTGCTGCTGGAGCATGGTCCGCATGATCAGCAGGGAGACAAACTGCGGCACCGCGACGGAAAGCACAAAGCAAAACCTCCAGAACGCCTTTGCCTTTGTTTCCTTTCGGTTGATCAGCATAGCGAGCATCATTCCGAGAATATAGTTCAATACCGTCGCTACGATGGCCCACACGATCGTCCATGCCAGCACGGACCAGAACTGGCGGCCAATGCTGCCGCCCAAATTCAGTACCCTGCCAAAGTTTTTGAAACCGATCCAGTCAAACAGGATCAGATGATCCCCCTCTTTGGAATAGCTTGTAAAGGCCATTGAAATCATATAGGCCAAAGGGATGATGCTGAATACCAAAATTCCGAGCATCGGCAGGCTCATCAACGTGAGGTGCAGATTGCTGTTCAACAGCGATTCGATGTCTTCCGAGAGGGTTTTCACATGAATACCCTCTTCCAGAGATATTTGAAGCGCATAGGCCTGCCGCAGCTGAATCACCCACAGCAGGATGAATCCCCCCGTCACAAACAAAGTCACAATTCCGTACAGCAGTATCAAAAGCGAGTTGTCACCGGCCGTATATTCATAGACCTGCTTTGCCTCATTCCAGACCTTTTCCTGTCCAGCACTGCCCAATCCCGGCAATGCGGCAAGCTGGCCAATCCCGGTGCGGAGCATGAAGACGATATAAAAGGCCTCGAGAACCAGTATCATGACCCCCTTTACCACCTGTTTTTGCATGATACATCCGAGTCCCATGACCAGGGCGGACGCTTTGGTGTAGACATTTCCATGCGTCAATGCGTTTTTTGTGGTTATTCTTTCTTCTTTCATAACTCTCGCATCCCCTCATCATTCTACGACCGTCTGATTGATCGCCTCATTCATATCCTCGGTTTTCTCCGCCGCATTATCATGCGTCACATTGCCTGCCACGATTTCTTTCCCCATATTTTCAACGGAAGTCCAATAATTTCCAAAACTGTTGTTGAGCGGCTGAATATGGGAGAG
>JAFUXY010000245.1 GCA_017477005.1 Lachnospiraceae bacterium
GGGAAGCAGCATCTACCTGTATTCATCGAGCTACTATCCGACCAAGTCGAAGTCTGCGTTCCGCGGATGGAGTACTTCCAACAAGGCAACGGCGGGAGATGAGGGGACAACGAAGAACCTCAACATTACGGCATCCGGAAACAAGACTTATTATGCGGTATGGACGTCGGCCGCTACGGTCACTCTGAATGCGACTGGTTCTTTGGCGTTTTATTCCAATGGAAATTATGTGACTTCGCTGAAGATATCGGCGGCCAAAGGCGAGACACTTTACAGCTACGTGCCGCAAATATATGCAAAGACAGGGTCGAGCTACAGCTGGATCGACAATGACGATGTGAAATGGGGTACCAGCAAGTCTACGAAGGTAGCCAATGCATTCTTTGCGAAAAACTACAAGATTTCCGGCAATATTTCGCTGTATGCGATCAATGCGGCTACGGTGAAGATTACCTGGAACGCAAACGGCGGAACCCTCTACAATGGCAAGAAAACGCAGGAAGATACGGAAACGTTCGCCAATCTCATTCACAGCTACTCCACGCCTACCAAATCAGGCAGTTCGTTTGTGGGATGGAGTACGACGAAAAAGGCTTCCGGTCTGGTAGATTTCAGCAACCCGATCTATGCGTTGAAGAAGACGACTTATTATGCGATCTGGGAAAGCGGATACAAGATTACGATCAAAGCAAATGGCACGAAGTTTACCTATTACAATGGCACGCTCTCCAAGGATGGAAATACGCTGACGACCTATCTGAAAAAGGGAAGGCCTTTGAGCTATGTCTACTTTACGGCGGAGAAGGATGGAAAAGAATATGAGGGTCTGTCCACGACGGCCAAGGGAAGCGCCATTGCCAATCTCTACAGCTATTATCCGGGAGGAAATGCGACCTATTATGTAGCCAATCCGGCGTCCTATGAAGTCACCTTTGCCGCCAATGGAGGAAAGTTCTCGGACGGCACGACGGGGACGAAGAAAAAATCGATAGCGAAGGGCGAGTACCCCAGCCTTTATGTTACAAGAGATGGCTATGAGCAGACCGGATGGTATACGGCGAAAAAGGGTGGCAAAGCCGTTACGACAGTGACAAAGAAGATGACGGTCTATGCGCACTGGCAGAAGCTTTTGACGGTGACGTGGAACGCCAATGGAGGCAGCATGTCCAATACCTCCTATGTCACGACGCAGAAAATGTATACTTCGAAGAATACGATCCTGTCCGGAACGAGCCAGGTAGCTTATTCCGCGGCAAATAGCAAGGGCTTCATGGGATGGAGCACTTCCAAGAAGGGAAAGATCGTCAATCTAAGCTCGTATAAAGTCACGAAGAATGTGATCTTCTATGCACAGTGGGAGAGTGGCGACGATATCGGCGACGGGCGTGCGGTGCTTTCCAAGAACCGTTATACCTACGCTGGAAAGGCGGTCAAGCCGTCTGTGACGGTGTACAACCGTGCGGGCAAGAAGGTAGCGGCCAGTTCGTATACAATTTCCTACAGGAACAACGACAGGCCCGGCAATGCTATTATGACGATCCGGGGCAAAGGAAAGATGGGCGGAACGCTGAATGTCAATTTCTATATCAATTATGAGGCGCGTTCCAATGTGAAGTCAGCCAAGGCCTCCGGCAAAAACATCAATGTTTCCTATAGCAAGGCGAGTTATGCGAGCCAGTATCGTGTATGTGCAGTCAACAAGACGACAGGCAAGACGTATGAAGCGACCTCGACAGGTACGAGCGCGACGATCAAGAAGGTGGCAAAGGGTACCTACCTGGTGTACGCAATTCCTATGACAAAGGTGGCAGATGGCTCGGATACTTGGTATCGAAGCAGCGGCGGCGCCGGGACGGTGAAGTCGGTAACAGTGAAATAAGAACGGAAAACAGAAACAAAAACAGAAACACAAAAAAGCCCTCGCGGATGAAGCGGGGGCTTTTTGTTTTACAAGCTTCTGGCTACCATACCCGGATCGTTGATGGCATTGTCAAGAAGTCGGCTTAAAAATCCGGTGTATCCCTTCCCAGTTGCTTTCGCTTTATCTCATGTGTCAGGAGATATGCGAAGCGCAATTACGGGCTTTATTTTTTGGAGCGACGCTTTTTTGCAATTTCAGCCATTTCAGCATATTGCTCCAATGTAAGCTCAGGGGCATCTTCATCGGGAACGATGGGCATGGATGCGGCTAATTCTATTTCTTTTATTTGAGCTTCAGTAGGCTGCTGACCGGCATGTATAGTGGTACGAATAATCTTCTCATTCTCCATAATAAATCTTCCTTTCTGTCGGGTTTGCCAAACGCGCTGATATCAGCCGTGCGGCCTCACCCCTCATAAAAGTATGAGTGCTCTCGGAAATTCATCATCCCCCGAAATATCACTCTTTTTCTATTGTGCATATTTTTCTTTACCCCTATTTAAGGGGTAATTTTTTTTAACACTTGACAAATCTGCCAAAATGTGCGGCGCGCGTTGCTTTGA
>JAFUXY010000246.1 GCA_017477005.1 Lachnospiraceae bacterium
GTGGAATTGAAGGCCTATGTGGTCAGCGATACCGGCAGCGGCGACTCTGAGAATAGCGGCGACGCAAACGACTCCGGGGATTCCCTTCAGAGCAGCAGGGGATGTTGAACCCGGACTGTCTGTGGAAACCACGGACGACAGCGAATCCGGGGATGCTTCGGAAACGCCAGAGGATGTGCCAGATGTGCTTCTCGAAGAGGACGGGGGCGAGGTGATCACCGAGGCGGATCCCATTACCGCTGAACCTGCGACTGAAGATGTTTCGGAAGAGACCGCCGAAATTCAGCCAGATGTGCTTTCGGCGGATGCCGTCGAGATCGCCCATCCGATTTTGAGCGAGCCTGTGACGGTGTCGCTGAAATTGCCCGATTATTACGAGTCATGCATCGACCAATACCGGGGCATCTACTATCATACGGACGAGAATGGATCCACGACCATGGTGTACCTGATGCCGGACAAGGAGAGGCTGAGGGAAGACCATGTAGCAGAGTTTTCGATCGACCACTTCTCCACGGTGTCCGTGCTGCGGCTGACGGGGATGGATGCCTACCGGCATGCGGCGCATCTGAAGGCGATCAATGATTACAATTACAAAGAGCGCCAAGGCGTGTTGGGAGACCAGGAGGCCATCGAAGATATGGTCAAAGGGGTCTTGAAGGACACGGGCGTGGGTGATGAGGTCGCCGGGATGATTTATAAGGCGCTAGGAAGCTACGGGGAGCTGATCGAGCTGGCGGACCTCTCCCGGGATTCGAGGATAGACACGAAAGAAGCCCACCAGAGAATGTGCCAGATCGTGGCGAAAAAGATCCTCGATATCTACATGCAAAAGGCGGGGGAGAAGGTTCCCGGGCTTGATATCCTGACAGACGCGGCGGAGTGCGGCATCGACGTCTACGACAAATGCCTGAACAACGACTATACCGGCGCCTATGAGTCGGTCATGAAGGCGGTGGCGAACAACCTTCCGCTGGTCAAATACGGCAAGTTCTGCAACGCCGTCTGCGAAGCAGGTGCCAACTGCTGGACGGACGTGAACATGGAAGAGATGTACAAGGCCTACTGCGGGAAAGAGATCAAATGGCGGCCGGGCGCAGAGGCCTGCGACGGCGACCTGGCTCTGCTGGAGAGCACCTATGCCGGCCCGTTCAACGCCTATTATATCCAGCGTTACAAGGATTTCTGTGCACAGGAGAACACGATCAGCTTCAATGAGCTCATGCGGGACGAGAACAAAGATTTGCGGGAGAGCCTGCGCATCAAGTACCGGAAGGAGTGGCAGAAGGAATTTGCAGAACGCCGGGCGAAGGACAAAAAGATCGAGGCGGAGGAATCGGAGATCGTTGACTTTTTGGTGGCCTGCGAGAAGTACGGGCTTTTGGAAAGAGGAAGACTGGGCTTTGGCATAGCGGATACCGCCACGGCAGATGCCACGGACTACGACCGGGTGGAGAGGCTTTTGCAGGTCAAGGAGCAGATCGACGCGATCTTCAAGGCGGAAGGGATGACAGCCGATCAGGCGTTTATGTCGAACCTCTATACGAATCCGAAGGCCAATACCAACGCCCGCTACGCCGACCTGATCAAGATTTGGCTGAATACGGATCATGAAGTCAATGGACGTTCCGTCAATGGGCGCCGCGCCGTCCTCGAATTCATCCAAAAGAACTACGGGAAATACCGCCTGAGCCAGACAGAGGTGTCCACGAAGCTCTACATGAGGGGGCGGCTCAAGCTCTACAACGGAACGGGCAAGGACATTGCGGCGCAGGCCTTATGGACTTCCTCCGATGAGAATCTCGCGACGGTGAACAAGGGCGTTGTGTCCACACTGTGGCCCGGAGAGGTGACGATTAAGGCCATTTACGCTGACCGGGAATTCCCGTGCAGGATCACGATAAATGATCCGGTGTCCATTAGTCCGACGTCAAAGACCCTCAAGCAAGGGGAATCCTTCTCGATCAAGGTGAATGGGCTGCAGACACCGGATCCCGCTCCCTATTATATCGCTCAAAATAGCACCAGCACCGTGACGGTCGATCAAAACGGAACGGTGAAATGCACGAAGGGCGAAGCCGGGAATGTGTGTATAGAGATGCGGCTGGGCAAGCTCAGTGCCAATCCGCGGATCTTTGTCTGCAATGTGAAGATCGAAAATTCGGGCACAAGCACCACCCCGACCACCGGAAAATTCAACCCGCGAGGCGCTTTCAGCGGCACCTATTGGAGCAAGAGCAGCGATACGACCGTGGAGGCTATAGCGGGAATCCAAAGAGGTACTCCGCCTTCCGGCATTACGGATGACGGCACATGGTACTATCTTTGGTACGTGAGCAAAAGCGGAAATGGAAGTACGGTCAGTCAACTAATTCGCGTTATGCCTTCCGGCGCAACCGGCAGCGTCACCTACGGAAATGTTCCCGCCACCTTTAGCGAGTATGGAAACAAGATTGTGATCACGAACGCCAAGGGCACCTATCGGTTTGTCTTGAATAAGGTGAGCGACGATCCCTATTATGCGAATACTATGTTCGTGAATTGGAAATGATCAAAAACGGGATTGGCAGGGTCTTTGGAGCTATAAGGTTATTGCGTTGTGGAGAGCCGTCGGATTTGGCAAGGTTATTATGCCCTGCCAGGTTCGGCGGTTTTTGTTATGGAACCGCTGATTTAACCATGTTTTATTCTTCAGTGTTGATGCAACGGAAAATCGGGTATTGAGATTAGCCAGCCGATGTGATACTATGCTTATTGGTTCGCTTCCTAATATTTTTCATGCCATCAATAAAGCCGCATTGTCCCTCGACATTGGCAGGAACCGTGTGCGAAATTACGCTGACTGAACTGTTTCCCGGAAAATGCATATTTGATTTTCAACGAAAGGTGATGAAATAGTGTGTTTTATTTATTGGTCGTAAATGCGAAAAAAGCCAAATCCTATGCCCTCGAGGGAAAGAATTCATTTTTGCTGGGAAGAAGAACAAGGAACTCAAACCCAGATATCTGCCTGAATTCTCCCTATGTCAGCCGCAGTCATGGCAAGCTGGTCCGGACAAAAGAGGGCTGGTGCTACCAAGAGATGGGCAGCAAAAACGGCACCTGGCTAAACAAACGAAAAATAGCTAGGGAGGCCAATGGGGAGTTTTCTCCGATTCCGCTTCGTCCGGGCAACATACTGTGTATTCAAAATACAGGAGGCGGGTCATCGGAAGACAATGTATGGATGTTGTTTACCGACAGAGAGCTTGCTGACATTTGGCAGAGCTTCCCGCTCTCTGGGGGCACCATACGAATCGGACGGAATTCAAGCAACGACATAGTATTGTCTTCGCCTTATGTCAGTAAACAACATGCTACGATTTCAAGAAACAACAAGGGCGGTTTTTCGATTCAGGACAATGGCTCAAGAGCAGGCATTATCGTGAATGGACGCAATATTTCCGGCTCTCGTCCGCTGAATGACTTCGACATCATTTATATCACAGATCGCACTCTGATTTTTACACGGGATACATTGTATTTTGAAGGAAATTCCCGCAAGGCGAAACCTGCAAGAAGCGAGCCAAATGATAAAGGAAATCCCAATGAATTGCGACCGATCAAAAACTCTTCCGTTTCCCCAGGGCCTTTGATCCTGGAGGCGCATCTTGAGACAAAAAAAGTTCCGAATCAAAATGGAAGAGGTATGGTCGAACTGATCCGAGACGTGCGGATTTCCGTCCTCGAAGGCAGTTTGGTAGCGCTTTTGGGTCAGTCCGGCGCCGGGAAATCTACAGTCATGAATTGTCTCAACGGCATGGACACCGCTGGCATGCAGGGGACAGTGCTCTTTTGCGGAGAAGACCTCCGTGCAAATTTCAACAGACTGAAGCATCAGATTGGCAGCGTACCCCAAAAAGAAGTATTCCATGAAATGCTGACGGTTGAAGAAGAATTGCGGGAGGCGGCCATTTTCCGTCTGCCGCACAATACCCCGCGAAAGGAAATAGAGTGGAGGGTAGACCGTACAATTTCTCAGCTCGGCTTGCAGCATGTGCGGAAGAACCAGATCAAAAAATGCAGCGGCGGAGAAATGCGCCGCATCAATATTGCCATTGATCTGGTGGCGGATCGAAAGCTGTTGTGTCTTGACGAACCTGATGCCGGTTTGGATCCGAGCATGAAGCGGGAGTTGTTTGAAATTTTGCGAAACCTGGCACATCAGGATAGAAAAAGCATTTTGGTCATTATCCATGATGTATCGGAACTATCGCTTTTTGACCAGGTCATTATGATGGTGAAATATCAAAATGTTGGCAGGCTGGCCTTCTCCGGATCTCCGGAAGAAGCGGAAAAGTATTTTGGAACATCTGTCAGGCAGGCGTACGACCTGTTGGCGGAGAATCCGGAAAGGTATATTCAATAATATGAACAACAATGGTTTTTCCAGAATAGGCGCATGGCGGGAGTTTCGAATTCTTACAGTGCAGTATTTCCGCATGCTGATGAGCGACAAAAAGAACCTTTTGGTTTCTCTGATGTTTCCCGTCTTGGCTTGTGTCATCGAAATATGGATTGCGGGAAAAAACATGTTTTATACCCAGGAAGCCACAAAATCAGGCTGCTTTGCGCTAGTTTCAGCGGCGATATGGGGCGGTTTGTTCAATTCCATACAATCCATCGTGAAGGATAGAGAAAACATCCGCCGACTCTATGTCACGGGACTTCGTTTTTCCTGTTATACGGCATCCAGGGCAGTGCTGCAATGGATTCTCTGCCTCCTCCAAAGTCTAATACTGACCGTATCCTTTTTGGGGGTTTCTGCCGTTTGGGACAGACAGCTCCCGGAAGAAGGCCTGGTTGTTCCGTCGGTGCTGCTCGAATTGTTTATTAGTATTTTTCTATTGATGTATGCGGCGGATCTAATGGGTATGATGATTTCCAGTCTTGTGAAGAAGACAGAAACCGCCAACGTTATGGCACCGTATATTCTGATCGTCCAGCTGATTTTTTCCGGCGTTCTGTTCAAACTGGAAAATACCTCCAAAGCAATCTCCGTCTGTATGCTGTCCCGCTGGGGCATGGAGGGGCTGGGCAGCACCTGCAATATCAACAACGTGACCTTGGCCATTGAACGCAATGACAAAATGAAGCAGGTCTTTGACGCATTTCCGAATTTGGATCTTTCTTCGCCGGATGAGATGTTCATGCATACTTCGGAGCATCTGATCCATGTCTGGCTGATCCTGATTGGATTTTCCGTATTTTTTTTGGTTTTCGGAAACCTGTTGCTGCACCGTGTTTCCTAAGCCGTCCCAGACGTTTTGCAGCCTGAAGAATCGCTTCGCGGCGATCTTTGAAAGTCCTATGACTTTTTGTGTTCATACTTGCAAAAGTCATAGGACTTTTGTTATAATCCTCATAACCATTGTGGGTACAGAGGTGCATCATGATAAGAAAAATTACGGAAAATCTCCTGTCCTGGAAAAACAGCCGCAGAAGAAAACCCCTGCTCCTTTCAGGCGTGCGGCAATGCGGAAAGACCTATATTGTCAAGAAATTTGGAGAAACCCATCCTACACTCTGCCCCTGTATTTGACCTGGAGTATCGACCGGTGGGAGTGAAACGTATCACCTGGCATACATTTTCTCGATCCCGATCAGCGAAATCCCTTGTGCATGCTCCTTTACATAATCGGAAAATCCGGACAAAGAAAACAGACACAAAAAACCCTTGTGGGAAGGGATATATCGAATCTTCTCAAGAAAATTCTCCAATTCTCCTTTATCAAATGGGGTATTTTTGAACTTGCACTCTGCCAGAAGCACGATATCTTTCCCATTTTTGCCAACCACATCCAATTCAATCTGTCGTTTCTGTCCGGATTCGTCTATGACTGTATTCTGATAATTTTCAACCTCTGTCACAACCGGGAACTCCCCTACTCCTGCATTGGCCAAAATATATTCTCCCGCCATCTTCTCGAAGATCTGCCCCATAAAGTCATGCAGATGCTCCCGCACAGCGGAACGATAATACCTCTCCCCATTTCCTGCGTGAATCAGACTCGTCGCCTTGTTCACATATTGAAACCAAAACTCCAGCATACTGTCCCTCAAAGCATAATACTGTTTTGATGCGGATTTTTTTCTTTCAATAATCTCGGTATTTATCAGAATTTTCAAGGCGTAATTGACATCCTCTGTGCCCGCAAAGGACGCAATCTCTCCGTATTTGGTATGTCCTGTCGCAATTGCCGAAATCACTGAGTTGAACAGCGCCGGATTCCTACGCTCCCCAGTCACTACGGTCTTGATCAACTCCTCCGAAAAATATCCTCCGATATCATAAAATAACTCTACGATATTTTCATCCAACGATTTTGAGCAGTCGAATTGCCGGATATATTTTGCAACGCCGTTGGTCAATCCATAAACCATCGCCTTCTCTTCAAGAGTATAGCCATCCAGAAACTCCCCTGTTTCCAGGTATTGAAATGGCCTCAATTTCAGCTCCAGATTGTTTCGGCCATGCAGCGGTGCGGACTCCGCCAAGACCTCGTCCTTCATAAAGTCCACAAGCGAACCACACAGTATAAAAAAAAGATTGGATGCCTTCCATTCATGGTCGATCATTTTTTGCAGCAAGGATTGAATGTACGGGCATTGCTTCGCCAGATAAGGATACTCATCAATCAGGAAAATCACTCTTTCATCCGATGCCGCCCTGCCTATATATTCAAAAATCCTGTCAAAACTATCAAAACGTATCGCTCCGGCCATATCCGGTGCCAGACTCATCAAAACCGTTTCGGACATCATCGACACCAACTCGCTTTCGCTGCGCTCCACTGCCGTAAACGAGATCGACTTGCACGATTGCTGATCCATAAAGTGGTTGATCAGCATCGTCTTTCCAATTCTCCTGCGTCCATAGACAATCGCCATTTGGAATCCTTTTTTCTCATAATTCCTTTGGAGAACAGACATTTCCTTTTTTCTTCCCTTGAACTCACCCATGGCGCTCCTCCACCCCGTTTGGCAAAATGATTTACATTTCACCGAAATATATTTCACCGAAATATATTTCACCGAAATACGTTTCACCGAAATATGTTTCAGTAAATTATAAGGGTGGATTTTCTGTTTGTCAATATGGAATTATCCACTTCTTCCCTCAAAGCACCACCCTCCGAATCTCCTCCACTACCTGGCTGTATTCTTCGGCGAATTTTGGGTAGGCGTCGCGGATAAAGGCTGCGTCCTGGCTTTTGGCGGCTTGCTCGAGGGCCAGGGCTTGGTCTGCGAGGGCCATCGCGCCCATCGTTTTGGAAGTGCTTTTCACAGAATGAACTACGATTTCAAAATCCTTCCAGTTTTCTGCGTCAAAATATTCATTCAGCTGTTGGTTTTTTCGAGCGTAGGCGTCCACATAGTCCCCCAGCATCTCCACATAAAACTCTTCGTCCTGCCCGCAAAAACTCAGCGCACTGTCCACGTCAAATCCCTGTTTTTCCAACCTGTCAATCACATCCATCTCCAAACCTCCATCTCTGTCAAAACTCACAACATGATCTTCCTGTGTCCTAAAATCCCATTCGGAACCACCCACTCCCTGAGCGTCCGGTACAAATTCCAAAACACCATTTCCCAGCTCTTCCGACACATTCTCCGATACCGCCACTCCCTGAGCATCCGGCTCAAATTCCAAAACATCACTCCCCGACTCTTCCGGCTCTTCCGGCGCGTCTGCTACATCGTCCTCCCTCCATTTCAATACATCACCCGGCAGGAAGGCCTTCAGGATTTCTCCAAGCTCTCCTACCTCGATCGGCTTTGAAAGATAACCATCAAAGCCCACCTTCAAATACTCTTCTCTCGCATTGTTGACCGCATTGGCCGTCAGCGCGACCACCTTCGTCTCGGCCGGCAGGATATTCGCCTTCCTCGCAGTCTTTAAGGTTTCAATCCCGTCCATCTTCGGCATCATATGATCCA
>JAFUXY010000247.1 GCA_017477005.1 Lachnospiraceae bacterium
GTAAGACACCTCCGGGCATTGCCGTGACGCGTTCAAAAGAACCGCCCCAGCTCTCCCCTTCCGGACTTGCGGGATCGCCGCAGAGAAGCCAGGCCACGGTGGGGGTGTCGCCCATCTTGATGGTGCCTCCCAGATGCGTCGTGAAATAGTTGCCGAGGGCGCCGGAGGAGGCCGCGAATGCAGACACGAAGCTCTGATTGCCATAAGGCGCTTCGGTAAAGCCTCCGTTGAACCAGCCCCGGTAGGTGGAATTGTTCTCGATCATCCACAGGTCAGGGAAATTGTTGTAAATATAGGCATAGGCGTTGGGACCCCATTTTTTGTTGGGCCCGCCGATGTAATGCACCCGGAGCTTGGGCAGAATATCCGGCGCGTCGTGGAGCGCCTGGGCAAGATCCTCGAGCAACCCCCACATCAGAAGATACAGCGGGCGCGGATCCGGCCTGCGCGCAGCCTCGATGATGAGCCGCGACGCTTCGGTGGGTTTGGTAAAGCCCGCCCAGGGCGCAATATCGACCGCACCCTGCTTTGTGACGGAACGCAGGGATTCGGGCGTCGGATACGTATCGGAATGACGGCAAAGCGCCGGATAATCCTCTTCGTAGCGATCGATCACGGTGAGAATATCGGAGGCGCGGCCGTCGCCCCAGGCCGAGGAAATGAGGCCTTCGGTATCGAAAAGGTCGGAATACAGCAAGTAATGGACCATTGACTGGAAGTCATCGGGGTCGCTGCCGCCGATATCCGTGGTGACGATCACCCGAAAGCGTTCGCCCGAAAGGGCGCCGGAGTTCGTTATGTTCTTCATAGACTGCACCTCATTCCAAGTAATAAAACATGGCTTTACTATACTATAGAAGGCGGAAACCGTCAATCCGAATGATCCCTGTGCCGTACCTCCTTTACGGAAAGAAAAGTTGAAACCGGTCGCTGCGTATGATAGAATATCGGTGGAAAAAGTGCTTTTATTGAAGGAAGATCATTGTAATAAAAATGTTAACGGTGCCTTCCGGCAGCGGACAGAAAAGAAGAAACGAAAAGAGGAAGAATATGAGCACAGATTTTATCGAAAAGATGTACAGAGAGCTTTCGGAGGCCTATCCGTACCGGGTGGAGCTGCACGCACACACCTCGCCCGCGTCGCCCTGCAGCGAGATCCCGCCGGAAGTGCTGGTGGAGATGTATGCCGAAAAGAAGGTGGATGCGGTTTGCATCACCAACCATTACACGCCCGCGCTGATGCGGGAGAGCGGAAAGAGCCGGGAACAGGCGGTGGCCGACTATCTGGAGGATTATTACCGCACGAAGGAAGCCGGGGAAAAATGCGGCATCCGCGTGATTCTGGGGGCGGAGCTGCGGTTTGTCGAGGGGCCGAACGATTATCTGATTTTCGGCATCGACGAGGCCGATATCGACGCGTTTTACGACTACATGGGCGGGACGATGCAGGATTTCCGCCAAAACTGGCACAAGGACGGCGCGTTCTTTCTGCAGGCACATCCGTTCCGCAACAAGATGACCGTGGCGGAGACGGAGCTTCTGGACGGTATGGAAGTGTTCAACATGCACCCGAACCATAACAGCCGCGTGGGCATCGCTGCGGAGCATATCGTCCGGGAGGGGCTGATTCCGACCGTCGGAACGGATTTTCATCATCCGGGGCATCAGGCGCTCGGCCTTCTTCGCGCGAAAACGCTACCCGAGACATCAAACGATATCGCAGAATTGCTGTGCAGCCGGGATTATCTCATGGAAACCGGCGGATTTCTGATTGTTCCTCCTCCGGATTGCGAAAAGGAATGACTAAAGGTTACCGAAGGCCGTGTTCGGGAGCGGGAATGGCCGTACGCTGAGGCCGCAAAGGAGCCGCAAGGGTCCGGAAACAAAGGAAATTTCGAAAAAACTCTTGACGAAAGTCTTCTGAATCCGTATAATGGGCAAGTGCTCTTATTTTTGGTTTGTGTTAGTGTGCCCAAAATTCGGGCATAGCCACGAACACCGCGGGATCCTTATTTTGACCCGCCGCGAGCAAACGCTCGATTGAAAACGCTACCATAAGGAGGTGTACAGAGGATGAATCAGA
>JAFUXY010000248.1 GCA_017477005.1 Lachnospiraceae bacterium
CCTCGCAAAGTGCTGTAAGCACATCCCCCTCCCCCAGCGGCTCATATGCCCCGTCCTTGCATTCGAACAGTATGGTTCCGCTTTCAAGGGACTTTAGGCTGTGCCACTGACCTGTAGGGACAATCAGCACATTGCCGCAAGGACGCATGTCAACAACTGCTACGAGAGCACCGGAATCATCGTAGAAATACTCCTCGAAATGCCCGCGAATGCATACCACTGTTTCAGATGAAGACCAAGAGGAAACTCACCGACGCTAATTGTCCAAGGACAACGCTGATTCCGGATTTGTTTCCTTATCTTCGGCAAAGGTAACAATAATCCGAAACATCAAAACTTATTTCACAATCCCTAGTTTAGAATCTACTTTGTGACCTCCAGAATCCCCTCCTCCTCGTGCGGAACAAACGGTCCTTCCTTGCACTCGAACAGCACCGCCGGCTCCAGGCATTCCACCGTGTGCCACACATTCTTCGGGATGTTCACGCCAAAGAAACCTTCCTCGTGGCAGAGTACCACGCGCTCAATCACTTCACCGTTGTCGTCATAGGTCTTCACCGCCACCCTGCCTCGCAGTACGACAATCGTCTCATCCTTCGTCGGGTGGTGGTGAACAGCCACCACCGTCCCCGGCTCCAGGGCATTCAGGAACCGGTGGCATTTCTCATCCAGACTCTGGTGGAAATTGAGATTCATCCGAAGCCGCGGCGACGCCTTCGCCTGCGCAGCGAGCTCGTCGAGAAGATGTTGGTCGATAATCATTTAGAGAACAGTAATTCATTAAAAAAACTTACGTACCATCATCACGCCCAATCCGGCCAACACGGCGATGAAGATGCTCAAAAGCGTCCCGGCAAGAACATACTCTGATTTGTTCGTCTGTGAATCACCAAAGCGTATAATGGATTTCGCGGCGATAAGCAAGCCCAACGCATCATATCTTTGTAGACAGACAAAAATCAAGATCAGCCAACGTTCTATCGTCCCGATCAGCGCTCCGGCGTTGAAACCTTCATCTTTATTCTGAGGCATATTCACACTATAATGCTGCAACACCAGCTTTATAAAGATATTGGACGGCTTCCAGCAAATCAAGACCGCAATTGCAGCTGCAATCCACCATACCTCAACGCCAAAAGGAATGCGCCATTCATTCATCGACCCCCACAGCCATGCAACTCCTGCAAGTACGAGCATATGCAGTATTTGATCTAGTGAAAACCACACCACTTTCTCTGTTCGATACGATTTCCAGACATCAATGCACAGATGCAAGGCTCCGATAATCAATGCACCCCACCAAAAGCGTATATCAAAGGATGCAAGCCAAGACAAAGCGAACACACTACCCGCGTGAGTATACTGATGAATGCTAAGCCAATGTTTCTCCGCTTTACTCTTGCAGGAGGCCGATTTCTGTAATCCAAAATCAGCCACCAGGTGCGCCAGCCAAAGGCACAAAAACAATTCTATCCACATATCTTCTCCCAATCAAAATTCTCAAAATCCCTGATAGCCATGCTCAAAAGTCCCCATTGAGCATTCGTCGCCCTCGTGTTCACGGACGATTGATAAATACCAAGCCTTTCACTAATCTCAACTTCCTTGAGTCCAGATAATTTGTAGAAAACTACTGTGGCTTGCTTGGCTGAATACGAGTCCACCAAGTCACATAACAAAGCCACATACGAATCCAATACGTCACTCAGAGACTTAGGCTCTCTATCTACCTCAAATATCGACATCCTGCTCCCCTTCCGGCTGATTACATCCAAATTCCTTCCCGACAGATAAATGGCCGGACCATCAATAATATCCTCTTCCTTATCTGCATACTTGAGATCTCCTGCAGCAATTGAAAACCGGATTCCATATCGATGCAACATCTCCGAGCAATTAAAATCGGCCACACGCATCTTCACGAAGAGTTTCAACAGAATAGCGATCCGCAGAG
>JAFUXY010000249.1 GCA_017477005.1 Lachnospiraceae bacterium
AGTGAGGAGGTCACCGGTTCGATTCCGGTCAGCAGCTTGAGAAGAAACCCTATCTACTGAAAGTTTGTCGGTGGATGGGGTTTTTGATATATAACGATACAGGAGAAGAACGATATGTCAAAATCAGAAGTGCTTCATCGGCTATACGAAGAATGTCAGGATATAGATTTCATGGACACACACGAACTTGCAAAGAGGGCAAAGACAGAAGAAGAGGCAGATTTTATCCGTATGGTTATAGGGTATCTTCTGAAGAAACGGCAGGAGAAAGCTATACTTGAAAAGAGGTTTTAGGGAACCACTGATTTAATCGTATTTCCACAAAAACCATGCACACAAATCGCATAGGAATGCACTTCGTGCAGCGATTTGGCGCAAAGGAAACGCTTTAATCAGCGTTTCCTTAATAAATGAAGCGGTATGTATTAGTCGCTGGGGTAAACGGTGCGGGTAAGATTGCGATTAAGAAGATAGACGATTTCTTTAACGAAGAAAAGAATTTTTATCAGGAAACGACATTATGTGGGAATAGCATCCTAGAAAAGATTTAAGATGCTATTGCCGCAGGTGGATTATGCAGAGGTTTATGATAATACAAATCGGTTCAAAGAGATAGCAGAATTTGAAAAAGGAAAATGCTATTGGAAGTCGAGCGATATCCCCGGATGGATTGAAAAGTGGCTTTTTTGTTGAAAAGAAGGAATAGATAGTTCTGTGACAGAACGGGAATTTGCCTATACTGAAACGACGTCCTTGGAGATGACTCCGAAAAACGTGTCGAAGGGCAGTGGATTGAAGCTTCTGGCGAAGCATCTGGGGATTGAAATACAGGATGTGGTGGTCGTGGGAGATGCCGAAAACGACCGCACCATGTTTGAAACGGCGGGCTTTTCCGTGGCGATGGGAAATGCGTTGGATGCAATAAAGGCTATCGCAGATGCTGTGGTCGCCGACAACGACCACAACGGCGTGGGTGAAGCGATCAGGAAATATCTTATGTAGGAAAACCACGAAGGTAGCGTCCGTTTCCGTGGGCAGTGTGTCAAAGGAAATACCCGCAGGACAAGCTCGCTTTCATCAGCGTTTCCTTAAATATTTCGCTGAGAGTCCTCCAACTGCACAGTCAAGCCTTCGAAAATCCCCACCGGAATTTCCTCATCCATTCCATATACGGCGGCCGCCTCCTCTTCAGCGTCAAACCGGTACACAGTCACGGTATGTACCAGAGGATTGACAATCCAATATTCCCGGACTCCTTCTGTCCGATATTTGAACAGTTTTATTCCATAGTCCCGATTTTGGGTGTTTTTTGAAACGACTTCCGCTACGAAATCCGGCGCCCCATGGCAGCCCTTCTCATCTAGCTTCTGCGGGTCGCATACTACTGTCACGTCCGGTTCCAGCAAGTAGCGGTTGTCGTTTGTCAGATACACGCCGAAAGGAGCAGGAAACACTTCGCATGTTCCTTTGTGTTCCTGAATAAAGCGGTACAGCTCATATGACAATCTTTGCACCAGCCGTTGATGTGTCGTGGTTGGTGTGGCCATATCGTACAAGACCCCGTTGATCAGCTCCACTCGCCGATTCTCCGGCAGGGCCTCCACATCTTCCACAGTATATAAAATGTTCGCAGAATCCATACATCCTCCATTCATTTAGGATAATCTTTCTCAGTCACTGTACTTCCTGCATGCTTTTCACGCAACAGTATATCACAAGAATCCCCGGCTGTCGTTGTCTTTGGCCGTTTTTGGGAAAAAGATTTTGAAGAAAGAGAAAGCGACAAGGGAGGGATTTTGTGTTACACTGATAATGATTTGTACAACCTATGAAGCAAGGAGAGGGCAAACCGGATTCTCACAGAGATGGGGTTGATAACGGAGGATGGCAGAGAATAGATATGGGAAAACGGATTCTGATTACAAATGACGATGGAATAGAAGCGGATGGATTGAGACGACTGGCGCTTGCGGCGAAAGTGTTTGGCGAGGTCTGGATCGTAGCGCCGGATGGACAGCGAAGCGCTGCATCACACAGTATCACGCTGCATCAGCCGATGGATGTACGCCCGGTTTCCTATCCGGTAGAAGGAGTCAAGGCGTATAAATGTTCCGGCACGCCTGCGGACTGCGTTCGAGTTGGCGTGCTCAGCATTATGCCTACAAAGCCTGATGTAGTGTTATCCGGTATCAATAAAGGGTATAATACGGCTTCGGATATCCAGTACTCTGCCACGGCCGGCGCGGCATTTGAAGCGGTTTTTCAAGGCATACATGGAATGGCGCTTTCGGAAGGCTTTGGAGAATGTATTGAGGTTAGCGAGGCATTTCTGGGGGAGATTCTTGCAGAACTTATAGAAAAGCGTGCGGATGAAGGGTGTATATGGAATGTCAATTTCCCGGATTGCACGCTGAGCGAATGCAAAGGAATCCTCAAAGATTGCAGGGTTTCCAGAGGCACATTTTACAGAGACTCCTACGATGTCATAGAAGAGCTGCCCCAAGGCGGTGTGCGGCTGATGGTACATGGCAGGTACAATGAAGATGCTGAGGAAGGAACGGATTTTGCCGCAGTTGTAAATGGATATGTTTCGATAGGACAGGTGAATAATATAGGCTGGTGAAGAAGAAATGATCTATTATCTGTGCGTAATAAACATTATAGGTCTTCTTGTGATGTGGTTGGACAAAAGAAAAGCAAGGAGACATGAGTGGAGAATACCGGAAAAAACGCTGTTTCTTGTCAGTATTTTAGGTGGCAGCATCGGCACGCTTGCCGGTATGTATCTCTTCCATCACAAGACGAAACATTGGTACTTTGTGGTAGGGATGCCGCTGATATTGATATCGCAGGTGGTCGTTGGATTTTGGGTAAGGAGCAGATAGATAGAAAAGAAAAAAGAGAAAACTCTGGGCCCTCCGTTATCCAACAGTGGGTCGAGCTTCTCTAACAGCTATATTATCATCTTTTCAGAAAAAGTCAATCTTTTTTCGGGAATTTCACAAGTTCTCCCGACTTGGTAATGACGAGTAGCCGGTGAGTTCTTTTGTCAAGAAATTCGCGTTCAAGTTGTTTCAGGCATTGAGCTTCGGGTACGTTGATTCTCCGGAGATCAAAAATAATATTCTTGGATTGCAATGCCGCCTTGTGGAAATTTTTCTCAATGGTTCGACGGCTCTTTCCAATGGGGCTCTTGATTTCCCATTCTATGTCGTCCATAAGAATATCAGGACGATACACTTCTGGGATGTTGCTGGGAACTATGAACACAACATCTTTTCCTAAATTGGCAAAGAAGCGAGCAGTTGCCAACTCATGTTTCTGTGGCGGCGTTTGAAGTTGAGATATATCTATGATTCCTTTGCCCATGTCACATACCTCTATATAGCAGGGATTGATAAAACATGAAGGTCATTATACACTACCTGAAAATACTATCAATGGAAAAATGTAAGTTTTTTCAAAAAGTGGACAAAATATTAGATGCATGGCATGATGGTAATAGCGTACTACCAAACACAAAACAGAGGAATAGCCTATGAGATCTTGTCCAAATTGTGGAGGCGCTTTGAAATTTGACATTGGATCGCAGCAGTTGAAATGCGATAGCTGCAGCAGCTTATTTCTGGTGGGACAGGTGCCGGAGACTCGCGCGGCCAAAGGAGAAGGGGCGGTGGAAGCGATGATTTTTTCCTGCCCGCAGTGCGGCGGCGAGGTCTGGTCCACGTCGGAAACAGCGGCGGGCTTTTGTTCATTCTGCGGCGCGTCGGTCCAGCTTGCGGGCCGGATGGTCGAAGAAAGGATGCCGGAGCAGATCATCCCCTTTCAGATTACCAAAAAAGAATGCAGTGAGCGTTTCCGTGATCACGTCCGCCAGTTTCTATTTTCGCCCTCCGATCTGTCGCATGAAAATGCAAAAATGGAATTTCGAGGGATATATATGCCCTACTGGGATTATACCGTCCACCAGGAAGCGCAGATCGATCGAACCTACCACCATACCTATCGGGATGGGGATTACATGGTGTACGACCATTATGATTTCAAATGGGATCTAAACCATAATGTCGATGCCATCGAGCATGATGCGTCCCTGTCCTTTGATGACGAATTGGGGCTGTCGATTGCGCCCTTTGATACTGCAAAGAGCAAACCGTTTGACTCCGGCTATATGGAGGGCTTCTACGGGGATGTAGCGGACACGACCTGGGAGGACTATGCGGATTTTGCCCTTGATGAAGCGGTGGATTACTCTGAAAAAGCCATTTCCCAAAAGACAAAAGGGGTACGCGCCGATGAGGGGCCAAGGGGCAATGAGGAATTTCACGGACGGATCACGAAACGGAATCTGTCTCTGTTTCCAGTCTGGTTTCTGTCCTATCGCAGCGGAAGCCGCATTGCGTATTCCGTGGTCAACGGGCAGACTGGAAAGGTGCATGTGGATCTGCCGGTGTCCTTGGCGAAATTCTTTGCCTTGACCGCAGCGGTAACGGCAGCGCTCTTTTTTCTACTCGTGCATATTTTTTCTCCAACGCCAAAATTTGGCGTATTTGACGCAATGGTCATGTCGGTTTCCTCGTCCATTATCTTTACGGTGTTGACGAAAAAGATTTTGATTCGGGACGGACTGATGGAGGAGAAGAAAAAGGATGAAAGCGGCGGTATTTCGGAAAAAGAGAAGATGGATAAGAGCCTCAGAAATGGCATGTTGGGCGGCTGCCTTTCGAGCCTGATCATCATTCCTGCAATCGGTGCCTGGGTTTTGTTCGAAGTTCCTTTGGCGGTGGTTCTTTCCGTCCTGGCGCTGCCTTTGACATTGTGGGCGCTGGTTCATTACCTCAGACGATTCAAGCTATTGGCCAAGGCCAAAGGAAGGCCGGTATTTCCCTCGCCATTATTCGCGACCTTGGGAATTGTCGCCGGTATCTGGGTCTTGCTGGAGAATCCGGTTTCGGATCTTTGGTATTACGGCGTGACCACGGCTGCGCTTTTCGCGTCAAGTCTGTCGCTGGTTTCGGTCATTCAATTGCGCGGAATGCTGTCGACCCGACGACTGCCGCAGTTTGATACGCATCGGGGAGGTAATCATCGTGCAAGGTAAAAAATTAAGTTGGATGATAGGGATGGTCGTCCTGGGTGCAGTGCTATTTGACAGTATCGGTCTGGTCATGGCGAGTGAACGCATAGCGGCCTCCCTGCCCGGAATGAGCTCGCCGGAGCTGCGGCAGATGGTGGAGGAAGAAGATCCGGACGCGCAGATCGATCTGCGTTATGTCAGCAAAACGTCGGGGAAAATACTGATCGTACAGGACGAGGAGGATTTGTTTTCGGATAATGAGGTCAGGCAGTTCATCGAATCGGCCGCCGATGTTATGCGGTTTGCCAATGTCTGTATTTTGACCTGCCGCCAGCCGAATTACGAAGGCTATGTCGGGCAGATGAACGACCGGCTGTTTGGCGATGGAACGGATTCTACGACCTTCATGATCAATATGGATCCCCGCGTGATTTATATTTATTCAGAAGGGCAGACCAAACGGATTTTGACGGCGGCAAAGGCCCGGTCTATTACGGATAATATATATCGCCATGCGAGCATGGGGGCATATTATGAATGCACGGCAAAGGCCTTGATGCAGGAGGCGAGACTGCTAAATGGAAAAGGGATTTGGGAGCCAATGAAGTATATTGGAGACTTTTTCCTGGCCTTCACAATTGCGATTCTCTTTGTATTCACGCTGACCTTCGTGTTGATGCCCCAGGGCAAACGAAAAGCAGTTGCAAGCATTAGCGAGGCCGCACTAGCAGCCATGCTTTCGGCGATGGTTCTTGAGCAGACATATCACAACCGCGTTTATGATCCGCCCAGCAGCGATGATTCCAGCTCCAGCGGAGGCGGAGGTGGCGGAGGAGGCGGTGGCGACAGCGGCGCAGGCGGCGGCCACAGCTTTTGAGACAAAAAAACTTTACCGTATCTTAGCTGTCAATGGTTTTGAAATATGCTATAGTAGTAGGAAACGAATGATTTCGTTTCCTACATTTATGCAAGGAAAACTATATGAAAAGCAAAAAAGACTTGCTGACAGACGCAGGTTTAGCCATTGCCTTGTTGTCGAGCGCCTTTGTTCTATGTTTGCGTATTCAATCCGCGTTTGATAGCAGCACATTGATTCCGTTATTATTTAATCTGGCGGTGTTTTTGATCTCACGTTTTACCACTGGCTATGGAACGGGGATTATCGCATCGCTGCTCAGTGTACTCGCCGTCAATTACGCCTTCACGTTTCCGCATTTTCGATTCAATTTTACCATATTTGAAAATTTCATGTCCGCCGTTATTTTGCTGATCGTTACGATCATGACGAGCATGCTGACCACCCGGATAAAGGTTCAGGAACAGCGGCGGCGCCAGATGGAGGCCGAACAGCTCCGCGCGGATCTGCTCAGGGCAATATCGCATGATTTGAGGACGCCTTTGACTTCTATTTTCGGCTCCTGTGAGGCATTGCAGGATCATCCGCATCTGCCGGATTCCCAGCGTCAGGAGCTCATTTTGGGCATCAAAGCGGACGCAAAATGGCTGATCGATATAGTGGAAAATTTGCTTTCCGTGACGCGGATAGAAGGCGACCGCCTGCATCTGGTCTTGCGGAGCACGCCGGTGGAAGAGCTGACAGATGTGGTTATTCAAAAATTCAGAGCTACGCATTCTGAAACAGAAATAGAGGTAATATTACCTGATACCTTTGTTTCCGTATCGATCGATCCGCTTCTGATCGAGCAGGTGCTGCTCAATTTGCTGGAAAACGCTACGCAGCATGCGCACGGAATGACTCGATTGATCTATCAGGTCTTTGTCAATGAGGATGGCGTGCAATTTCGGATCAGCGATGACGGATGCGGCGTGTCCGAGGCGGAATTGAAAAAATTGTTTCAGGGAATGCCGAAAAACACAAACCGGCCGGCGGACGGGAGAAAACGAAATATGGGAATCGGACTGTATGTGTGTTCCGCCATTATCAAGGCGCATGGCGGAAAGATTGAAGCGGAGCCCGTTTTGCCGCATGGTCTCTGCGCGGCCTTTACTTTGCCTTTGGAGGTCGAAGCCGATGATGGATAATAGAAAAATACTGATCGTAGAAGATGAAAAACATATTACGGATTTTCTGAAATTGCGTTTTGAGCAGGAGGGCTTGGAGACCATCTGCGCTCCGACGCTCTCGGCGGGGCTCGACAAAGCGGGGGCCTATCATCCGGATCTGACGATTCTTGATCTGGGGATGCCGGATGGAGACGGTATGGAATTTATTCACACTATTCGAAAGCGGTCCCATATGCCGATCATCGTACTGTCCGCCCGGTTTGACGAGATGGACAAGGTGGCGGC
>JAFUXY010000023.1 GCA_017477005.1 Lachnospiraceae bacterium
GTCCTCACAGGATTTGGGAAGCCGAAATGGCAGTACAGCGTCGAACGTGCCAAACGAGACGAATGTTCTGCCGCAGGAAGGGACGACAAATGCATCTGTTCCGGCTGCAGGCAGCAAGGAAGAGATGATCGACAAGTCGGAAATGTCGAAGACTCCGGCTGCAAAGTCGTCTGAGAAGTCAGTGACACAGGCTCCTACGCAGCAGAAGAATAGCACTGCTGAGAAGAAGTTGGCACAGGGTACACCGAAGTCCAAGGAAGATACACCGAAGAATCCGCTAAATACGTCGAGCAAGCAGCCAGAGAAGCCTGCAGCTCCGGCACCGACGCCGGATAAAGCGACACAAGAAGCGCAGGCAAGTCCGGTTCAAGTACCGAACGTACAGGATCCGGTTTCCAGCAAAGGAAAAGGCACTGGCGCGAGCAGTGGAAATCCTGGAAATGGAAACGGTGGTGATGGAGCGCTGATTGGCAGTGACAATAGCCAGGGACAGGCGCCGGCCGCAGTAGCTCCGGCGACCATACCAGGCACAGCGGCGGAAGCAGCGACAGCCAGTGGGGATACAGCATCCCAGACCGAGCCAGAGACAGCGTCTGTGGGAGCGGATAGTGAAGCGACGGATCCGGTTGTCGATACGGCTGAGAAGCCCGAAGACACACCGAAAGCAGACAAGAGCGACGTGACGAAAGAGAAGGAGTCCGTCAAAGAAGAATCGTCTACGGCAAAGGAAGAACCCGTCAAGGAAGAGTCTGCAAAGGCGAAAGAGGACAAACCGAAAAAAGATCGTCCCGACGATGTCGCAGGCAAGCATCATGACGGTGAAAGCAGAGTTGTTGAGTCCCGAGAGCCGGAAAAGCCGGACGACCTTGAAGGTGAAGAGTCGCAAGTAGAAGAGCATGCGGTGGACGAGCCGTTCTTGAACGAAGGCGACGACAAGGGACAGAGCGAGCAGATTACGGACGAGGAGATTTCGGATACGCAGGTCGAGCTTCACGAAGCATTCGAAGAGGAAGATTCTTTGAATGAAGATGCAGTTGGTGAAGACGCGTTGGACGAGGAAGAAACTTCAGACGAGGTATTTTCCGGAGAAGACGAAAATGAGGAATTGGAAGAGTATTTTGAGGCAAATGATCTGAATGACGATATGGATGAGTTACATGATTCTGATGAAGATTTTGAGGTCTTTGAAGGTACGGAAGAAGAAGTAGGTTTATAGACTCCCATTTTTTCCAGAACAAAACCAGTGCATGCGGGACGCAAAAGCTTAGCGTTTCGTGTGTACTGGTTTTTTTGTTCCATGTGTGATATGATGTACCCCATGGATATATTTGAGTATATGGAAAAACAAGAAAAAGAAAAGGAATCACCGCTGGCCTCCCGGATGCGGCCAGAGTCGCTGGATGAAGTCGTGGGACAGGAGCATATTATAGGAAAGGACAAGATGCTCTATCGGGCGATTCGGGCCGACAAGCTGGGATCAGTGATCTTCTATGGCCCTCCAGGCACCGGAAAGACGACCTTGGCAAAAGTGATCGCGCACACCACAAAGGCTGAGTTCACCCAGATCAACGCTACTTCAGCAGGGAAGAAGGATATGGAGGTCGTGACAAAGGCGGCGAAGGATACGTTGTCGATGTATGGCAGGAGAACGATCCTGTTCATCGATGAGATCCACCGTTTCAACAAAGGACAACAGGATTACCTTTTGCCTTTTGTAGAGGACGGGACAGTGATCTTGATCGGGGCGACAACAGAGAATCCGTATTTTGAGGTGAATGGGGCACTGCTTTCCAGGTCGATTATTTTTGAACTGAAGCCATTGTCAAAAGACAACATCCGCCATCTGATCCTGCGGGCGATTGAGGACGACCGAAAAGGGCTTGGTGCATACGGCGCTGTGATTGACGAAGAGGCGCTGGATTTTCTGGCGGATGTAGCGAATGGCGATGCCAGAGCTGCGTTGAACGCGATAGAGCTAGGGGTATTGACGACAGAGCCGTCGGAGGATGGCAGGATCCACATTACCCTGTCGGTTGCGTCTGAGTGTATTCAAAAACGCGTGGTGCGGTACGACAAGGGCGGAGACGGGCATTACGATACGATCTCTGCGTTTATCAAGAGTATGCGGGGATCGGATCCGGATGCGGCCGTCTATTATCTGGCGAGGATGTTGTATGCGGGAGAAGATATCAAATTTATCGCCAGGCGGATTATGATCTGCGCTGCGGAAGATGTCGGGATCGCAGACCCGATGGCGCTGGTCGTGGCGGAGAGCGCGGCATCGGCTGTGGAGCGGCTGGGAATGCCGGAGAGCCGGATTGTGCTGTCGCAGGCGGCGGTCTATGTGGCGTGCGCGCCCAAGAGCAATGCGGCGTACATGGCGGTGGAGAACGCGCTTTCGATGGTGGAAAAGACGAGGACGGATGCGGTGCCGGCGCATTTGCAGGACTCGCATTACAAGGGTTCCGCCAAGCTCGGAAGGGGCATTGGCTATTTGTATGCCCACGATTATCCGCATCATTTCGTCCGGCAGCAGTACCTGCCGGATTCTCTGGTGGGACATCGGTTCTATGAGCCTACAGAGCAGGGGAAAGAAGCGGAGATCAAGCGGTGGCTCGAATTTCTGCGAAGTGAAGAGGGGAATGCGGAGACGAGCGGGGACGCATAGGATTTGACATTTGCGGGCAACTATTCAGTTGACGGAACAGTTACACTTGCAGAGTATTTGAGGGGAAATGGGTGGTGGAAGGGGCACCTGGTACGAAGGTTGGGGGAGAAATGGAGGTAGAATGGATATGATGCGAAAATACAAGCTAGGATTGATCGGTTGCGGAAATATGGGACAGGCGATCCTGCAGGGGGTGTTGGCTTCGGACGTGGCCTCGAAGGAGGAGGTGGCTGTCTCCGTGCATTCGGAGGAGTCGAAGCGGGCGCTGCAGGAGATTTTTTCCTGTGAGATTGTCACGGACAATGTGCAGGTGGCTCAAAACGCAGAAATGCTTTTGTTGGCGGTGAAGCCTTACCAATTATCAGAGGTAATGAACGAGATACGGGAGTGTATCCGTCCCGATCAGGTGATCATCTCGGTGGTTGCCGGGAAAAGCATAGAAACCATCGAGGAGGGGTTGATCTCGATTGACGTGGCGGGACGGCTCAAGGTAGTGCGGGTGATGCCGAATACCCCGGCGAAGGTAGGGGAGTCGATGTCCGCGCTCTGCCCGAATGCGCATATGACGCAGACCGACACCGACCGCGTA
>JAFUXY010000250.1 GCA_017477005.1 Lachnospiraceae bacterium
ACCAGCAAATAATCCACGCCATAGGCGTCCAAATTCATCGTAGAAACGAAGAAATCGGTATTTCGAATCGTATCCCCGACCAACTCATCCCGCCCGAATGCCACCAGATTCGCCTTGTCTGAAAGGTATTTGGTGAGCCGCGTCATCATCAGTCTGGCTACGCCAAAGCCGCTAGCGCAGACGATACCGATCACTACCCTACGCGTCCGTTTTTTCTGCTCCAAAATCCGCTCTTCCGCTGCGCCAAAATGCATCGCCAAAAATCCGACCTCTTCGTCGGAGACGACCACACCAATCTCGTCCTCTATGATCGAAGCCGCCTCCTTACAGCGGCGAAATACATCCGGATACTCTTGTTTGATATTCGACAGAATCGGATTGAAGATATTCATATTTCCCTTCAATCGCACAAAAACCGGACGCAAATGCACCATCAATCCCCGCACAAAATCCTCGTCACTTTTCAACCGCGGCGCCAGTGAGGGATTATAACAATCGATCATCCGGTCGATGATGTCCAAGAGCTCTTCCTCTCCGACCCCGGACTCGTCCTTGTCCTTGTAAGCGGCCTCTGGCGAATAGGCCATCTTCGAGCCCTGCAGATGCAGCAGCACATAGGAGACCTCTTCCTTCGGAATGGTAATAGAAAATTCTTCCTCCATCAAAGAAAGGATTCGCACCGCCAGATCGTAGTCCTCCCATTCTTCGAGATCCGACAGCCGCTCGGGCGGCACCTCCAGAAAACCACCCCTGCGAATACGCTCAATGGCAATCGCGACATGGGTGACCAGCCCTGCGTAGGCGTTCTCCGCCAACTCCCGAAGCCTTGGCTCGTTCATCTCCCGCAGCAGGGTATTGACACGCAAAAGCACCTCTTTGTCAAGAAACGAGTATGCTCCGCTGTCCGCCTCATTCAAAAGTGCCCTCGAGAACGCATCGTCGTTGTATTTTTCGGTCAGCGTTTCTCCGCGGGTAATATTTTCCTCGATGAAACGCCGCATCGCCTCTCGATAATCCTGCTCTGAACCGCGTAAAAAAACGCCGTAGCCCTTTTTCTTGATCACAGAAAGACGGTTCTTTAATAACCAAGGCTTCAAGCTCTCTATATCGCTCGCAATCGTCGTTTCCGATACGCCAAGCAGATCGCTGAAATAGAAAATTTTCCGCGGCTCCCGCTCCTTCAACAGCGAAAACAGCAAAAAACGCTGCCGTTCCTTTCGGTCTCCCGGATCGACCCGTTCCGCATTGGGCAGCGCCTGCAATAGCCGCTCCCTCGCCGTGGGCGTGCCTGTCAGATAATTCCCCTCTGTCCGATTGCGAATCAGCATCATACCGGTACGCTTCACCGCCTCGCCCAAATACGGCAGCGAACGCTGCACGGTTCGCACCGAAATACCCAGACGTTTGGCAATCTCCTGAGACTGTACCGGCTCTTCCCTCTCGAGCATGAATTGTATGATCTGTCCGTCCCTCGCTGAAAAATTCATGAAATCATACCCCTTTATCAACGAATCGTTTGGGTTCGTTTTCAGTCTCCGGGTCGCTTGTTCCCGGTTTCCTTTCCCATCCATCTCTATTTCGTCCCGAAAATTCTATCCCCTGCATCTCCAAGTCCCGGCAAAATATAGGCGTTTTCATTGAGCCGTTCATCTATATGCCCAATATAAATCTGCACATCCGGATGATCCTTGCTTAATTTCTCCACGCCCTCCGGCGCCGCAATGACGCACATGAACTTGATCCGCACGCCGCCATGCTCCTTGATAAAACCGATGGCCTCAGATGCAGAGCCTCCGGTTGCCAGCATCGGATCCAATACCAGGATGGTACGATCCTCGATCGGAGACGGCAGCTTGCAGTAATACTCGTGCGGCAGATGCGTCTCGGGATCCCGATACAGCCCAATATGCCCTACCTTCGCCGTTGGCACCAGCGCCAGAATCCCTTCGGTCATTCCGAGCCCGGCCCGCAGGATCGGCACGATCGCTAGCTTCTTTCCAGAGATCATCGGCGTCCTGCATTTCATCAGCGGCGTCTCCACTTCTACCTCCTCAGTCGGCAGGTCACGCAGTGCCTCATACCCTTCGAGCAGCGCGATTTCCTGTACCAGCATCCGAAATTCATTGGTGCCGGTATCCTTGTTTCGGAGCATAGAAATCTTGTGCTGCAGCAATGGATGATCGATCGTCATGATATTACTCATATCTATTATTTCCTTTCTATGAAAAAAGGCAAGGTCTCCGCCGACCCTGCCCTTTTCTTTGTGTTCAATTGTTTGCGATGCTCTGTTTTTTGGACTCCTCCAACTCTGAAGAGAACTATTAATTATTGATCAGCTTCTCGTCTTCGTTGTTCCAGCTATACAGCTTCCGAATCTCCTCGCCGACCTTCTCAGAGGGATGCTCTGCCGCCAGCTTTCTCATTGCCTTGAAATGCGCCTGACGACCGGACGGAGACATATCCTGCAGGAACTCGCTGGCAAAAGAACCGTCCTGAATCCGCTTCAGCAGCTTCTTCATCGCCTTCTTGGTATCCTCTGTGATAATCTGCGGTCCCGCATAATAATCGCCGTACTCCGCCGTATTGGAGATCGAATAACGCATCCCCGCAAAGCCCGACTGATAGATCAGATCCACGATTAGCTTCATCTCATGAATGCACTCAAAATAGGCGTTTCTCGGATCATAACCAGCCTCTACCAGAGTCTCGAAGCCCGCCTGCATCAGCGCACATACGCCGCCGCAGAGTACCGCCTGCTCACCAAACAGGTCGGTCTCTGTCTCGGTACGGTAGGTCGTCTCCAATAGTCCGGCTCTTGCGCCGCCGATCGCCAACCCATAGGCCTTGGCAATCTCCC
>JAFUXY010000251.1 GCA_017477005.1 Lachnospiraceae bacterium
CAATGTCAAATCGATCAACCGTCCGGCGCAGATCGTCTATGAACGGACGGACGGGACGATCGACGACCGGGAGGAAGAGCTGCCGTTTGATCTGAATGCCGATGAAATAGAAATCAGCGATGCGGATTATGCGATGTGGTTTATGGACTGCATGGACAATCCCAAAAAGTACGATGGAAAAACGGTCTCCTTTTTGGGGCTTGTCTACAATCCGCCCGAAAAAAAGGGATTATTGCACAAGGGGACCTTTGTACCCGGGCGTTTTGCCATGACCTGCTGTGTCGAGGATATCCAGTTTTTGGGGATGAAATGCAAGTATAAAGAGGCGGATTTGATCGAACACAAGAGCTGGATTCATCTGAAGGCAAAGGTCAAAAACGAATTTGCCGGAGAATACAGGGGAAAAGGGCCGGTGCTGTATCCGATTTCTATCGATCAGGCAGCCAAACCGGAGGATGAGCTGGTGTATTTTTCATGATGGAGGAGAAAAGTATGTATGAAATTACCAGAAAAGAAGAATTGGCTCAGAATATCTTTTTGATGGACGTGAAGGCTCCCTGGGCGGCCAGGAGCTGTCTGCCCGGTCAATTTGTGATCGCCAAGATTGACGAAGAGGGAGAGCGGATTCCGCTGACCATCTGCGACTACGACAGAGAGAAAGGCAGCATTACGATTGTGGTGCAGACCATCGGAGCCTCTACGGAGCGGATGGATACGCTGCAGCAGGGAGACAGCCTCGCAGACTTTGTCGGCCCCCTTGGAAAGCCTTCGGAGCTTTGCCTGGAAGAAAACCTCGAAGAGACGAAGCAGAAGAAGATTGTTTTCATCGCCGGAGGTCTGGGCACGGCACCGGTGTATCCCCAGGCGAAATGGCTGCATGAACACGGCGTAGAGGCAACGGTAATCATGGGCTCGCGGACGAAGGATCTGCTGTTTTATATCGACGAGATGAAATCGGTGGCGAAAGAGGTGTATGTGACCACCGACGACGGCACCTACGGATTCCACGGTATGGGAACCGACCAGTTGCAGGCGTTGTACGATGAAGGGAAGACCTTTGACCGCTGCGTGGCGATCGGACCAATGATTATGATGAAGTTCGTCTGTTTGCTGACCAAGAAGCTGTCGCTGCCTACGATCGTATCGATGAATCCGATCATGGTGGACGGGACAGGCATGTGCGGTGCCTGCCGGATTCTGGTGGATGGAAAAGTGCAATTCGCCTGCGTGGATGGTCCGGAGTTTGACGGGCATCTGGTGGACTTCGATCTCGCTATGGCCAGGATGCAGCAGTACAAGACGGAAGAAGGCAGAAAAAAGCTCGCCTTTGAAGAGGGCGAGACGCATCATGGCGGCTGCCATAGCCAGGCAAACTGAAAAAGGAGGGACGAGAGCATGGATATGACAAAAAAGGTTCCGATCAGTGAACAGGATCCCAAAGAGAGAGCAAAAAATTTTGATGAGGTTTGTCTGGGCTATACCAAGGAGGAAGCGATTCAGGAAGCGTCCCGCTGTCTGAACTGCAAGAATCCGCTCTGCGTGGGCGGCTGCCCGGTTTCGATCCATATTCCAGAGTTCATTCAGGAAGTGAAAAACGAAAACTTTGAACGGGCGTATGAGATCATCAGCCAATCCTCGGCACTGCCGGCCGTTTGTGGTCGGGTATGTCCGCAGGAGACCCAGTGCGAAGGGAAATGCGTCCGAGGGATCAAGGGAGAGGCCGTGGCCATCGGACAGCTCGAGCGTTTTGTGGCGGACTG
>JAFUXY010000252.1 GCA_017477005.1 Lachnospiraceae bacterium
AAAGCGAAGACACGCGAAACGATTCCGTTCATCTCCAAAAGGAATCTGTTTTTCGCGATTTCGCTCTGCATCATCGGTGCAGGAATCGTGGCAATGGGTGCGCATGCGGCCGGAGGCACGAAGGCGTTGAATTATAGTCTGGAGTTTTTGGGCGGTACTTCTACGACCGCTACCTTGGACAAGGATTACTCGATCGCCGAGATTGATGAAAAGGTAGTTCCAGTAGTTTCGGAAGTGACTGGGGACAACGACATCCAGATTCAGAAGGTGAGCGGCGGAAACCAGGTGATCATCAAGACGCGTACTCTCGAATTGGAAGAGCGTGAGGCGTTGAACAAGGCGCTGGAGGAGAACTTCGATTCGAAGGAAGCGGAAATTTCCTCTGAGAATATCAGCTCGATGATCTCCGGAGAAATGCGAAGGCAGGCCGTGGTGGCTGTGTTGGTGGCGGCGTTCTTTATGCTGCTGTACATCTGGTTCCGGTTCAAGGATATCCGTTTTGCATCGTCGGCGATCATTGCGCTGCTGCATGACGTGTTGGTGGTGTTGGCGCTGTATGCCCTGCTGAGGCTTTCCGTGGGTTCGGCGTTCATCGCTTGTATGTTGACGGTCATCGGTTATTCGGTCAATGATACGATCGTTATTTTCGACCGTATCCGTGAAAATATGGCGAAGCTGCGCAATCGTCCGGATGAGAAGGATTTGGAGTCGCTTGCGAATGTTTCAATCACGCAGACTTTGTCCCGTAGTTTGTCCACCTCATTCACGACGGCTGTGACGATTCTGATGATTTTGATCCTGGGCGTGACTTCGATCAAGGAATTTGCGCTGCCGCTGTTGGCGGGTGTGATTGCCGGTACCTATTCTTCAATCTGCATTGCGACGGAGCTTTGGTATCTGATGCGCGTGCATTGGAAGTCGAAGAAGGAGGCAAAGCAGCCGACGAGGACATATGGGAAGAAGCGTGCCAAGAGGCAGAAGGCAACGAAGGAGAACAACGGCGTTTTGGTATAATGTTTCGGTATACGGAGATTTGGTTTCGCGGTGAACTGTTTTTGTTCCATTGGGTATAGAAGAGAAAGGGCGATATGTACAGAATTGATGATATTATAGCGGTGGATCCGGATATTGCCGCAGATCTGCGGGCGGAGTACGACAGACAGGCAAGCCACATCGAGCTGATTGCTTCGGAGAACTGGGTTTCTCCGGCTGTGATGGCGGCGATGGGTTCGGTGCTGACAAACAAAAATGCGGAGGGATATCCCGGCCGCAGGTATTATGGCGGATGCGAAGTCGTGGACCGCGTGGAGGAAAAGGCGAGAGAACGCGCCAAGGAGTTGTTCGGCTGCGAATACGCAAACGTACAGCCGCATTCCGGCGCACAGGCCAACATGGCGGTGCAGTTTGCCATCTGCGAACCGGGCGACACAGTGATGGGGATGAGCCTCGATCATGGCGGGCATTTGTCCCATGGCAGTCCGGTCAATTTCTCTGGGAAATATTTCAACATCGTGCCGTATGGAGTGAATGACGACGGCGTTTTGGATTATGAGGAGGTTCGCAAAATTGCGTTGGAATGCAAGCCCAAAATGATCATCTGCGGGGCGAGCGCTTACGCAAGAGAGATTGATTTTGCGAAATTCCGTGAGATCGCGGACGAGGTGGGGGCTGTGCTGATGGCGGATATCGCCCACATTGCAGGGCTTGTGGCGACGGGACTGCATCCGTCCCCGATTCCTTATGCGCATGTGACGACGACCACGACTCACAAGACACTGCGGGGGCCGAGAGGCGGACTGATCCTTTCTTCCAATGAAGTGAACGAGAAGTTCAATTTCAACAAGGCCGTATTCCCTGGCATCCAGGGTGGTCCTCTGATGCATGTGATTGCGGCGAAGGCCGTTTGCTTCCAGGAAGCGCTGCAGCCTTCGTTCAAGGAGTATATGCTTCAAGTGAAAAACAATGCACAGACCTTGGCAAAGGGGCTGATGGATAGGGGGATCGATATCGTGTCCGGAGGCACGGACAACCATTTGATGCTCGTGAGTCTTGTATCCTTGGGAAAGACAGGCAAGGAAATTGAGACGCTTTTGGACAAGGCCCATATTACAGCGAACAAGAATACGGTGCCGAACGATCCGAAGAGTCCGTTTGTGACGAGTGGAATCCGTCTCGGTACACCGGCTGCGACAAGCCGTGGATTGTTGGAAGCAGATTTCGACCAGGTGGCGGAAGCAATTTCGGTGATGATCAAAGAAGGCGAGGATGGCGTAGCAAAGGCACGAGGCATTATCGACGAGTTGACGAAGCGTTATCCATTGAGTGGACAGTTCTGAAAGAAATAAGGAAGACTCTCTGTAGTACGCTGCGGGGAGTTGCCTTTCATTTAGGGAATGTTCGCTATTTTGGACAGTTCCAAGGGGTCAAAAAATGATAGATATCAAATTTTTGCGGGAAAATCCCGATATTGTAAAGGAAAATATCAAAAAGAAATTTCAGGATCAGAAACTCGTGATGGTGGATGAGGTGATCGATTTCGATCAGAAGATCCGGGCGGCGAAGGGCGAGGGCGACAGCCTGCGTGCTGCGCGAAACACGCTGTCCAAGCAGATCGGCGGTCTGATGAAGGAAGGGAAAAAAGAGGAAGCGGAGGCGGTGAAGGCACAGGTCAAGGCCAACGCCGATCGTCTGGCTGAGTTGGAGGAAGAAGAAAAGCGATGTGCTGAAGAAATCGAAAAGCGTATGCTTTTGATTCCGAATATCATCGACGATTCGGTTCCAATTGGAAAGGACGACACGCAGAATGTAGAAATCGAGCGGTTCGGAGAGCCGGTGGTACCGGATTTTGAAATTCCGTACCATACAGAGATTATGGCGAAGTTCGATGGTATCGATCTCGATGCGGCCGGTCGGGTGGCAGGAAATGGGTTTTATTATCTGATGGGCGACATTGCGAGGCTTCATTCCGCTGTGATCTCTTATGCCAGGGATTTCATGATCGATCGGGGATTCACCTACTGTGTGCCGCCGTTTATGATTCGGTCAGCCGTGGTCACGGGAGTGATGAGCTTCGAGGAAATGGATGCGATGATGTACAAGATCGAGGGCGAAGACCTGTATCTGATCGGTACCTCGGAGCATTCGATGATCGGGAAATTTATTGACACGATCCACGAGGAGGCGGCGCTTCCCTACACCTATACCAGCTATTCGCCCTGCTTCCGCAAGGAAAAGGGCGCACATGGGATCGAGGAACGCGGGGTCTATCGGATTCATCAGTTTGAAAAACAGGAGATGATCGTAGTCTGCCGACCGGAGGAGGCGTTTGACTGGTACAACAAGCTCTGGCGCAATACGGTAGATCTATTCCGCAGTCTGGATATTCCGGTGCGTACCTTGGAATGCTGCTCCGGGGATCTGGCGGATTTGAAGGTCAAATCCTGCGACGTAGAAGCGTGGTCGCCGCGGCAGAAAAAATATTTCGAGGTGGGAAGCTGCTCCAATTTGGGAGACGCACAAGCTAGACGCCTCAAGATTCGCGTGCGGAGAGAGGACGGTTCCAAGTATTTTGCGACAACGCTGAACAATACAGTGGTCGCGCCGCCGCGGATGTTGATTGCATTTTTGGAGAACAATTTGCAGGAAGATGGTTCCGTGCGGATACCGGAGGTGCTTCGTCCGTATATGGGCGGTATGGAGCGGATTGGGTAAAAGATTGGATGCAGCAATTCAGGCGATACGGATAAGCGGTAGCGTGTTTTGAGCCTGAATGGTTGTGGATAGTTGCATAATAGGAGCATTCTATGGCGAGCAATTTCGATGGATTAGCGAGAATGATCGTCCAAAATGTGGGCGGGAGAGACAATGTTGCCGGACTGACGTTCGGCAACGGTTGTCTCATTTTTGACTTGAAGGATGATGGACGGGCGAATACGGCGGTGATGGAAAGCATCGGCGGCATTTCCGAGGTTCGCAAGCAGCCGGGGAAATACATTGTAGGTGTTGAGGGACCGGCAAAAGAAATCTACGAGGCAGTGTGCGAGAGAGGGCAGATCGTGGGAAATGCCGAGGGTAGTTCGAGAGCTTCTGATAAATCGTCGGGGGCTGGTTCCATTGTGCTTCGTTATCTGGTTGGCGTGATTGTGGCGTTTGTGGTTGCCTGGTTTGCGATGGGGGCATTCTCACCCGATTCAGCGGCCGGAGTGCGTTTGGGTATTGGAGCCTGTGCAGCGGTGGTAGCCTCTGTTCTTTCCTACTTCCTGTTTGGAGACAGAAAGAAAGCACATTCGGAAAAGACCGCGGAGAAGGAAGCACGGACGATTATTTCCCACGACATAGGAGCGCCGCTGGCGGGAACCTTGATAGCGTTGGAAGAGATTCCGGATGAGGCGTTTGCTTCTGGTCTGCTTGGCAAAGGTTTGGGGATCGTTCCTTCGGAGGGAAAGCTGTACGCGCCCTGCGATGGGGAAATTTCGACCTTCTTCCCGACCGGGCATGCGATCGGAATTGCTTCGAGCGGCGGCGCCGACCTGTTGATGCATGTGGGGCTGGGTACAGTGGCGTTGAATGGAGATGGATTCAAACCGAAGATGAAGCAGGGCGATACCTGCCGCAAGGGGGACCTGCTGTTGGAATTTGACATCAAGAAAATTGAAAAAGAGGGCTTGAGTCCAGTCACGCCACTGATCATTACAAACTCGGATGCTTTTTCAGAGGTGAAAGTGGCATCCAAAGAGCAGGTGCAGATGGGTGAGGATGTTTTGATGCTGCGGAAGTAGGGTTTCAGGGGCGGTAGCTATGACTCAAGCGGTCTGCGTTTCCATCCGCGCTAAAAAATATCTTTAGTAATTACGCATCAGGTCACAAGTGATGCTTTTAGGGGATTAAATTTTTTCTTAGATCAGTTGATGGAATGAAGGCGAACAGCGTGATTTCATCGACAGATATCGATAAGAACAAGTTCTAAATGGAGCGTATTCAGGGATGGATATGTTTGCAGGCACTCGTTACATCTTGTTGTCGGGTGCCATTATTATTTTCTTGAGGATAGGTAGTTTTTGAGTTTCTTTTTTCATAGACATATCGTTTAGAGCGGACATGACAAGAAGGTCTGTGGTTCTCAGAAACTCCTGGGCATCGAGAAGGGAAATAGGAGTTAATGCCGTCAGTCAATATGATGAGAAATGCCAACATCAGAAGAAGGCGGGACTTATAGACGATCATATCTGAATTGTGCCAATCCTTGATCTTTTCAAAGCATGTAAGGAGGTTTATATGGTTAATGTTTATTGTTATTCAAAGTGTACAACATGCAAGAAGGCGTTGAAATGGTTGGATGATAACAAGATCGAGCATACAGTGATCGACATCAAGGGAGATCATCCAGATGAGAAGACGCTGCGTCAGCTGCATAAGAAGAGCGGCCTGCCGCTAAGAAGGTTTTTCAATACAAGTGGACAACTGTATCGAGAGATGCAATTGTCGAAGAAATTGCCGGATATGAGTGAGGATGAGATGTTTAAGCTTCTGGCATCGGATGGGATGTTGGTGAAGAGGCCGCTGCTGGTTGTGGATGACAAGGTGCTGACGGGATTTAAGGAAGAGGCCTGGAGGGAAGCGACATCGATTTCCACAGCGTCACATTTATGATTGTTCGCGGCGATAGGGGTTTTATTGATGCGGGAGGGTGTGGTATAATCTAACTGAGCGAGTGTTCGAAAGCGTCAGAACGGAGAGGTGACTTGCAATGATGACTAAAGAGATGATAGATAACGCGATGAAGGACTGCGCAAAAGAGGTAAGGGAGATTTATGGAGATAAACTCAAAGAGATCATTCTTTTTGGTTCTTGTGCAAGAGGAGATTTTGACAGCGAAAGTGACATGGATGAGATGATTTTATTGGATGTGTCAAGGGATAATATACCAACGGAAAGAAGAAAGATACGGACTGTGATTGAAAAGTTAGATGAGAAATACGATTATGAAATACTGTTTTCTACAGTTATGAGAAGCTATGACGAATTTAATAAATATCTCAAAGCATCTCCATTTTACGGAAGCGTGAATAGGGAGGGCATCAAGTATGCATAACATATCAGAAGAATATATTCCATATTCTCGATATAGATTTGAAAAAGCCTGTACCGATTTGAGAGCCTCGAAGAAATTATTTGAAATTACGGATTATGCTGGTGCGAACAACAGATCGTGAATGCACAGTATGTTTTGGGTGAAGTGAGGAGATATTTGATTAAAGAGGGAATAATAGGCGGGTAGTGCTCTTTTATAGAACAACAACCATACAGCGGAGGAGGGAATCATGCGGGATCTTACACTTGGAAGTACGGGGATTACAGTAGCACAGAATGCGTTTGGGGCGTTGCCGATACAGCGTGCCACAAAGGAGGACGCTGTTCGAATATTGAAAAAAGCATATGACGGAGGCATGCGTTATTTTGACAGCGCCAGGGCGTACTCTGACAGCGAGGAAAAGCTGGGCGAGGCCTTCGAGGGAATGAGGGACAAGATTTATATTGCTACAAAAACGATGGCGAAGACGCCGGAAATCTTTTGGAAGGATTTGGAGACCTCCCTTGAAAAACTGAAAACCGATTATATCGATGTCTACCAGTTTCATTGCGTGGAACAGGTCTATCGTCCCGGCGATGGCAGCGGGATGTATGAGTGCATGCAGGAGGCGAAAGTACAGGGAAAAATAAGGCATATTGGCATTACTGCTCACAAGATCAAAATAGCTTTTGAGGCGGTGGAGAGCGGTTTGTACGAGACCATGCAGTTTCCGTTTTCTTATTTAGCCGGTGAGCAGGAGAAGAAGTTGGTTGCTCTATGCAAGGAGCGAAACGTAGGGTTCGTTTGCATGAAGGGGCTGGCTGGCGGGCTCATTACGAACTCCAAAGCCGCTATGGCATTTATGACACTTTATGACAATGCGCTTCCAATTTGGGGAATCCAGACAGAGGCGGAGCTTGACGAGTGGCTGGCTTTTATGGAGGAGACGCCCGAGTACAGCGGCGAGATCAAGGCGTTTATCGAGAAGGAACAGGAAGAGTTGTCCGGCAACTTCTGCAGAGGGTGCGGGTATTGTGAGCCTTGTCCTGTCGGAATAGAAATTCATCAGTGCGCAAGGATGTCGCTGATGCTCAGGCGTTCGCCCTCGGCTTCGTGGCTGAATGAACATTGGCAGGCAGAAATGAAGAAAATTGAGAACTGTCTGCACTGCAACAAATGCATGTCGCACTGTCCGTATGAGCTGAATACGCCTGAGCTTTTGGCTGCGAATTATGAAGATTACAAAAAGGTTTTGGCGGGAGAGGTGTCGGTAGATTGATCCGCTGCCAAACATCATCGAATTTATGCTTGATAACGGGATCTAATTCCGTTATCAAGTATATCAACATTCACATCGCTGTATTCTATCTGCTCGGAGAAGCGGCGAAGGCTTTTTTTGTTATCCCCGGTAAGCTGGGCATGGATGGCTACGAAATCGGTACATTCTTTAGCGAACTGTAATACGACCTCTATGCCGTACTCTGGAATTCGCTCTATCTGTCTAAAAAATATATATTCAAATATTTTTTGCAGAATGTCTTGGTTCTCGAGTACATGATGGATATGTATTTTTTTCAAGCGATCAATCTCTTTCGGCCATTCGTCGTCTATTGGTTCGGTGTCCCTGAAATTATCTAAAAGTGTGTCCCATTGCTTGTCTGTGATGTGGAAATGGTAATCAGAGTTTTGCCGATTATCCGGAAATAATAATTTCATCAATTCCGAAAAAGTGTACTTCTGCCTCTGTTCTGTTTCAAACTTTAGCGGTTCTTTTGTATCCAACAACAATTCGCATACGGCCTCGCAGCTTGCTCCCAGTCCTGCAAATTCTATATCGTTTATTTCGAAAAAGAATCGTGGATGCAGCGCGCAGATATCGCACAAGGCGTCCTCTCCTATTTCCCGTATTATTTCACAAAGATTATCTTTTCTTAAAAATGGTATCATAATCAAATACGCCCGAAATGTCCATCATTTTTCCGCCATAGCATTTCACAACAAAAAAGATGCGATTCACGCAGGTTTTGATCAAAATATATCCGGGTGAGCCGATATTATAGTAAACGGCATAATTCACTTTGCTTTCAAAATTCGGCCCCAAGGAAGGAAATGGTATGAAACTGGCAATCTGTGACGATGACAAGAGAATGAGGGATTTGATTGAAGAATCTGTACGCACGGTATCGGAAAGCATAGAGATTGAAGTCTTTTCCGACGCAAGCGGTATTTTGGATTCGGCGTTCGATGCGGATATATTATTCCTTGATATACAGATGCCGGGGATGGATGGGATGAATGCCGCAAGAGCGATGCGTGCAGAGGGGAAAAAGACGGTGATTGTATTTGTGACAGCGCTTGAGGAACAGGTGTTTCAGGCATTTGATGTGGGCGCTTTCAATTATATCGTAAAGCCCTTTGGAAAGAAGCGGATTACAGAGGTTATAAAAAGCGCGATCAAACAGGCTGAGAAAGTAAATTATATTGAGAAAACGCTTGCGGAGAAAGAGAATGAAAAACACACGGATCGTACCATAACCGTAAAGGTCAGAGGAACAAATACAAGGGTAATCCTATCGGAAATTGCTTATGCGGAGATATTTGACAGGCGGATTATTTTGCATATGAGTGACAAGGACGGATCCGCAATTTCCTCTGAAAATACAGAAACGCAAATTTCTTATTACGGAAGAATATCCGAGCTCGAAAAAGTTTCCGGACAGGATTTTTTCAGGGTGCACAGAGCCTATCTTGTCAATTTGGCCTATGTGAAATCTTATGATTCCAAGTCAGTCTGGGTCGGTGATGCAGAGATTCCTGTTGCCAGAGGCAAGTATCCGAATTTCGTAAAGGCGTACCTTTCCTATTACACCAGAAGGGAAGGATTGTAATGGAATATCTGATAGAACATTTTCAGTCGTATGCCCAAAATTATATTGCTATTCTGATAGAACTATATCTAATTTTGGATGTAGTCCTTCTTGTATATTGGATAAGACCTTTTGTTGGAAATAAAAGAGCGGTTTATGCATCTGCAGCCGTGTATTATGCGCTTTGGTTGATCTGCAATCATGCAGGAACCAGCAAGGATATGGACAGGATACTTACTATTGGCTTTATGGTTCTGTCAATCCTGACGGCCTGGCTGTTGGACAACAAGAGAAATCCGGTGCAGAAGATTTTCCTTTTTTTCGTTTTCCGTTTGATCAGTTGGCTGTCCATTGAACTGCTTAGTGAAATAGGATTTTGGGAGAGGGATTTTATTTTCCAGTTTGATTGGTACAAGTACAGCATAGAGGCTACCGTCATTGAGTTTCTTGTATGGAATCCTTTGCAATACACTCTTGCCTTGCTATTGCTGTATATTGTCATCAGAATACTTCACAAGACCTACCGGTACAAGCGTGATGAGCTGACTTGGCAGGAATTTGTTCTGCTGCTTGCGCCGGCATGGTCATTGCTTTTAGTAAAGCCGATTATGTCGTCCTATTTTCTTCTTTGGATGGATGGGATGAAAAATGGAAGCATCAAAGAGAACATCCCAGCAAATCCCTACAGGGTTCTTTTTTGTCTGTTCGCTTATGTGCCGATTGTTGCTGTTATGATACTGTATCAGAAATTGAAAGAAAAACAAGAAGAAGCATTTGTGAAGGATTCTGTGGACAAGCAGATCGGTGATATGTCTGGTCATGTGGAACATATCGAGGAAATATATGAAAGGATGCGGGGAATCCGGCATGACCTTGGAAATCATCTAACGATTATAGAACGACTTGCGGAAGACGGAAGAACAGAAGAACTTGCGGATTATATCAAGGAGCTTGGGGAGAATTTCGAACGGTTGCAGCCAAGGGTAAAAACAGGAAATGCGGTTACGGATGTAGTGCTTTCAGAGATAGCGGATCGATGTGAGAAGGAAGGGATTGCATTTGAAAGCACCTTTGCATACCCAGAGGATCTGGAAATCAATCCGTTTGATATGAGTGTGGTCCTAACAAACGCGCTGCAAAACGCTGTGGAAGCGTCTTCTTCGGTCTCCAACCCAGAGATCTGTATAAAATCCGTTCAAAGGGAGAAGGTGTTTATCATCAATGTCCGAAACATAGTGTCAGGGAAGGTGCTCATCACGGAAGAGGGGTTGCCTGAAACATCAAAGCGTGAATCGGGACACGGATATGGGCTAAAAAATATCCGAAGCATTGCTGTCAAATATAAAGGTGATATAGAAATAAGGCAGGAGGAGATGGACGGGAGGCCGTATTTTATTATCAATATAATGTTGATGGGAAGATGATGTAAGTATTTAGTCACGAGACACGCGCTTGCCGCGTGGCTGCGTGCCTGGGATGAAAACACGTGGGTCGCATCGGATTTTTCAATGGCGCAAGCCATCCGATGCGGCGTAACTGTTCAGGAGACTGAACAGTTACGAGATAATTGCGGTTTACAACGGAAAAACAGCGGTTCACGTAAAGCCTCTTAATTCCGGCAAAAAACATACGATAATCACAGTAGATACTTGTTGGAAAGGAGGAAACCTATGAGAATAGCAAACAGTACAGTGAATATGGTATCCGGAAGAAATTATACACAGAGCGGTATGCGGACAGGCGTTGGCTATGCGAGTAATTTTTTGGACATAACTCATTCGTATAGCACAAAGAAAGGAGGTGCCTTGACAAAGGACACCTATCAGCAGGGCAAGGAGAATGGCGGGATGGGTACATACAATAAGGATGACATGGGATATTTTAAGGGGCTTGGAAAAGTGTCCTCTGGAAACCTGTTTGGGGCAGAAACGGGTGTCTCTGCGTTTCAAAACAATACTCTTTCCGCAATGTTTCAAAGGTTTGCTTCTTTTGGAATGATGGGTGGCGCGGGCCTTGGCGGCTTTTCCTCGAATATGGTCACGTATTCCGAGATCGAAGAGACCGGATTTTGCGCAAGCGGAAGGGCATGTACGGAAGACGGTCGGACGATTGACTTCAACGTGAATATACTAATGAGCAGGAGCTATATGGAGTATATGAAGGTGAATATTCCGACTATGGCAGATGCATTGTGTGACCCGCTTGTTGTGAATATAGGATCGGATACAGCGGATGTTCGGGACCAGACATTCAAGTTTGATCTGGATGCGGATGGAACAGAGGATGAAATTTCTATGCTGGGAAGGGGATCTGGTTTTCTGGCTCTTGATAAAAATGGTAATGGGAAAATAGACGATGGCAGCGAACTGTTTGGCGCAAAGAGCGGTGACGGATTTGGTGATCTTCGCGAATATGATAGCGATGGGAATGGTTGGATTGACGAGAATGATGAAGTCTTTTCCAAGCTCAAGGTGTGGTGCAAGGATGAAAATGGCGAGGATGTGCTGATGGACTTAAAACAGGCCGATATCGGCGCCATATATCTTGGAGAACAGCAAACGGAGTTTTCATTGGGAGGAACTGATGGCTACAGGGATGGGGTGATCCGATCCACAGGTGTTTTTCTTCGTGAGAGCACCGGCGCAGGCACCATACAGCATGTAGATCTGTCGTTGAAGCAAAATGGGTTGGGAATAAAGGTCAGCGGTGATGACACTATATCGGAGTTAAATGCAGACAACAATCGCAGCAGACAAAATAATGCCGCCAGAAGACGGGAAGAGCAACGCCGTCAGGAAGCCAGGGCCAGAAAGAAAAAAGCCGATGCCAAGGCGGCTGCAGATGCCTTGTATAAGAGACAGATGGAACACAAGGAGTATATAGATAAGCTTCAGGAGAAACAATTTATGGAAAGAAAGGAAGAGCGTGAGGAATTGCAGCAGAGCGAGATTGTGGTATGGTAGCTAGATCGTTCAGATTTTCGGTTGTATAAGGAAGTGCTGATTTAATCGTATTTCCTCAGAAACCATGTACACAAATCGCATAGGAACGCACTACGTGCTGCGATTTGGCGCAAAAGAAACGCTTTAATCAGCGTTTCCATAATTTATCGTCAGGCGTATTCCCAAAATTGCAGAAATGTAGTAGACTATTCTGATAGGCGACACATTTCATTATAGAGGGTACTTCGCAGAAAGGGGCCAATAAAGACGGCGGCAAAAAGGGAAGCTATAGATTTAGCAATCAATAATCTTGAAAACTATTTCGGGCGTATTGAGGAACCGATTGACATTAAGGCAGATTTGGAAAACAGGATAGTGGAGAAATATGAGAGTATTGATTGATACGGATCTGGAAGGAGAGGATTATGGACAGAGAACAGATGGCGCGGAAGACGCACAAGAGTGGGAGCAACTGCGCGACGGCAGTGTATGCGAGTTTTATTGACAAAGTATCGGGGAAGGCTCCGATGCCTCGAAGTGAAGGCGGGAAATGTGGAGCGGTGCTTGCGGCAGAAAAAGTAATAAGAGAGATGGGGATGGATGCGGCCGAATTTGATCAAAAGTTTCTAGAAAAGTTTGGCTCGTTGAAATGCGTAGAGCTCCGGGGAGGAAAATATCCGTGCAACGATCTGGTAGGTGTAGCTGCAAAGATGGCGGATGAGATTGTTGCATAGAAGTAGGGCATTGGTATGAGGAAAGAAGGAAAGACAAATGTAATGCGGGTTCTCGATGGGAAAAAGATTTCCTACGAGAGCCATTCCTATGAACCGGATGCCGGTCTGAGCGGAGAAGAGATTGCCGGTATTCTGGGAGAGGACCCCGGGAAGGTTTTTAAGACTCTTGTGACGCAGGGAAAATCCGGTGCTTATTACGTGTTCGTGGTACCGGTTCAGGCGGAGCTGGACTTGAAGAAAGCGGCCAAGGCTTCCGGAGAAAAGGCTATCCGTATGATCAAACAAAAGGAGCTGCTGCCGCTGACAGGTTATATTCATGGGGGATGTTCACCGATTGGGATGAAGAAACCGTTTCGAACGTTTATTCATGAGACGGCTGTTGGCATGGACAAAGTTTTTGTCAGTGCTGGGAAGGTAGGGTTTCAGATAGAGCTGGCTCCAGAGGATCTGATTCGTGTAGCTGGATGCACGGTGGCGGATATCGTGTAGAGGTGTAGGATGTGAATTGAGGAGTGTAGTTTGCTGCTTGGAGACGCATTGGATGGCGAGCCGGGTGCGTGAAAAAATAATCGAAAATATTTGGAAGGAGAGTAGAAATGGGCAGGCTGAAAGAGTTACGGAAATATGTGGATGCGGAACTGAACAAGATGGAGGACGCAGACAAACGCAATAGCGCGATTGTGCATTTGTATGGCGTTTCTCTTGCGGCGACGATGATTGCCAAAAAGCGGGGGATGGATACGGAGCTTGCTTCTATGGCGGCGATGCTGCATGATATGCATGCCTACAAGTCCGGCTCCTATGAGGATCACGCGCACAAGGGAGCCGAGCTCGCGAGGGAGATCCTTGGAGAGTTGAAGCTGACGAACGAGGAAGAAACGGATTTGATCTGTTCGGCGATTTATCATCATGATGACAAGCTGGTGGTCGATAGTCCGATGGATGAGGTATTGAAGGATGCGGACGTGATCCATCATTGTATGAACGATCTTTCGAAAGCGATCAAGGAAAAAGAGCAGGCACGGTACGATAAGCTGTGTGTGGAGTTTGGGATGTAATATGTTTGGAAAGGATTATTATTATGGCCAATATTTTTGAGGCTGCAAATTTCTTGCTCGAACATAGAGCCAAGACAACCGCGTGGCAGCTACAAAAATTATGTTATTACTCAAAAGCATGGGGGCTATCCATTTGTGGTGAGCCTATCTTCGATGAATCGTTTGAAGCATGGGCAAATGGACCTGTTTGTCGTAGGTTATATTTTAGGCATAGAGGAAAGAAATATATCCCCCAAAATCTTTTTGCTAGCTACTCGAGCGAAAATGTTTCCGAATATGGGAGAGCTATTATGCTTGCAGTTCTCCGAAAATATGGTGATTTGACTGGGGAAGAGCTTAGAGAGCTGTCGCACAGAGAATTGCCTTGGAAGAAAACCCGTGAGGGAATTCCTGACGGTGAAAATTGCGAAAAAATGATTCCAGATAATCTTATTGTAGAATTTTATTCAGGTCAAGCAAGTGATTTCATGGAGATTGAAAACGAAA
>JAFUXY010000253.1 GCA_017477005.1 Lachnospiraceae bacterium
CTTGTCGATCACATCACCGCTCGCGTAAATATTCGGCACAGACGTACGAAGATGGTCGTCCACCTTGATTCCCCTGCGGCTCGCCTCGATCCCAAGCTCTTCCAAGCCCAAATCCTCCACATTTGCGATCCGCCCCGTGGCATCGAGCACATAATCCCCCTCTACCACAAGGCCGCTATTCGTCTTTACCAAATAGGAATTTCCATTCTTTTCTACATCCGAGACGGCCTCGCCAAAATAGAAGGTAGCTCCCATTCCCTTCATTTTTTCCACCATCTTGTCGACATATTCAGACGGATACGCCGCAAGCGCCCTCGGGGCAAACTCGATAAATGAAACCTTCTTGCCAAGCATCAGCGCCATCGAAGCAAATTCCATTGAAATAATCCCCGCTCCGATACAAACCATATGCTCCGGCATCACATCCAAATCCAGAAAATGGCTGCTGCCATGCGTGTATGCGCTCCCCGGAATATCAAGCTGCGCATTCCTCTGTCCCGTTCCAATCACGATATTTTCTGCGGAAATCTGTCGGCCATCCACGTCGACTGTATGGGCATCCACCAGCTTGCCTCTGCCTCGAATAACATCAATTCCCATATCCGAAAATATCTTTTCCAGAATGGGATCGAACCTTCCAATGGACTCCTTCTTGTAAGCCATCAGCTTTGTCCAATGGATCTTGACATCGCTTTCCACACACAGACCCTCATAACGCTTCAGCCCTTCCAAAAACTCAAACGGGCCATCCAGCATAATCTTGGCATCGCATCCGTAGTTTGTGCAAGTGCCGCCCATTTTATCCATCTCCACAAAGGCCACCTTTTTTCCGGAAACCGCCAGGGCTATGCCTCCGTGGTTGCAGGAATGTCCACTCCCAATAAATATTACATCATAATCCATACATCTCTCCTTTATAGTATGCCAAATTTGTCAATTCTGTTCTACTATAAGGCTACCAAGGAGAGTTTTCAATTCAGAGAATTTATACATCCTCTTTTTTTGAGAGAATATTGCAATTTTCTCTCATTTCATAAAGACCTTCAAAGGATCAATCACGCAGTTGCAGATCAGTTCCGTCAGATGCTCCGGCGTGGCTTCAAATTCCCCCACAACCCAGGCGCACGCAAGATGAACCGATCCATAGACGGAGTGGCGAAGATAAATCTCCATATCACCGTCCATGCTATTTTCACCAAATTTCCGGATGAAATGATCCCTGTACATAGCCAAGGTACATTCTGTCACATGCTTGATATAAGACTGATACCCCTTTGTATTATTCAGCAAATTTTGCAGATAAATTCGGTTCTCCCAGCTGTACCTCACCGTTTCAAGGACATAGTCCCGCCACGTATATTTCTGTCCATCCACAGCGTGGAAACGCTCGTCAAAATTCCTGGCATATTCCCAGGCGATCAGGTCATATTTGTCTTTGAAATACCGATAAAATGTCGCGGGAGAAAGCTGACAATTATTCACAATATCCTCTATTGTAATCCTGTTGACTTCCTTTTTTTTCGACAGCTCAATAAAGGATTCAACCAGTATTTCTTTTGTGGTTTTTCTTTTCATAATAAACGTACGAGCCACGGGGCAAAACAGATAATTTCAATTTTTTGACTCGATCATGCCTTATTGAATTTTTCCTTTGGCTGCTTGCATCTTGGGCATTTCCAATCCTCCGGCAAATCCTCGAAAGCGACCCCGTCATGCTCCGCCGGATCATAGACATAACCACAAATCGAGCAGACATATTTGCCGCTCGCCTCCTGCGCCTCAAAATTCACCTCCGCAAGCACCGTCTCCACCGGATGATCTAAGTCCATGACCCGCTTAGCCTCCAGATTCTCATAGCCCTGCGGCGTATGCGTGCCCATATAAACCGTCGGATGATGGCGAACAAACTCACGCACTCTGTCCATCGTCTCTCTGGCGGCCGGAAGATCATCAAATACCACAGAAAGCTTGTTCTCGTACAGCGCTTCATCCACATAGGTAATGTCCCCGTGGATCATATAGAACAGATCGTCTTGTTCCACAATCACGACGCTGTTTCCGTTTGTATGCCCCTTCGCCTTGATAAAGGTAATCCCATCGCAGATCTTCTGGCTCTCAGGAAAATTGTAATAAGCGCCGTCCGTGAACTTCACTGGAACAATATTGGAAATCCCCTGCAGCTCCTGCGCAGAACACTCTTCCTCGTTCACAAAGATCTGCGCATTCGGGAAGGATTTAAGCTCCCCGGAATGATCCGCATGCTTGTGCGTCAAAAGAATCTTCGTGACCTGCTCCGGCTTGTATCCAAGCCCCAAAAAAGCATCCATATAGCTTGCGATATCCTTTCCGGTAAACGCTAGAGATTTCTCGTCCGGAACCTCTTCGGGCGTACCCGCAGGAATGCCGGTATCCACCAAAATCACCTCATCGCCTGTATCGATCAGATAATTCTGGAGGCTGCCCCGATAGCGGACATTGATGTCAAACTTCTCAGGTCCTTCCTCGCCGCCAAAGGCGAACGGTTGCGAATAAAACCCATCTTTCCGGAACTTGACTGCTTTGATTTCCATACTTTCCATCCTTTCTTTTTTGAAACAAATAAAAAACATCCAAACCAATTTTGGGAAACAATGGTGTTTCTGTTGCCTCCCAAAAACCAGTTTAGATGATTGTACCAGTAAAAGCAACTACTAGCAATCTTTATTTTTGAATAATCGAAATCTTCGTTCCTACGTGTATATCCGGAATCGATGCTTCCTCTGTGTAAAGCGTTCCCGGCAGCTCTGCCTCCGTTTTTCCGGACATATTGATCGTCATATGTCCCAGACCCGCCAGCGTCACCGGAGCCTCTTCCCCGACGGCTGTGATCTTGTATTCCTTGTCGTCGATCTTCAAATACTGTCCCGCTGCGATCGTTCCGTTGATCGGATTCACGCTGACAGAATAGCAGTAATCCTTCAGCTCATCCGGCGCGTTTTCACCGAAAATAATGAACATGTTTCCGCCTGCGAATTCGTTCACACTTGCACCCAATGCCTTCACTTCGTTTTCATAAATCACCTTCATAATGAGTACCTCCTCCTTATTTTTTATGCTCCTGCATACAATCCAAAACTTGCGAAAAACGCGATCAACACTCTGAGCCATCCTGTCAAAAACCTTGAATACATTACTGAAACCACACCGACCTCAATCGTCTCTGTTTCCGCTTCTGCCAATCCCAGACCAACCGGGATGAAATCGCAGGCACCCTGGCAGTTGATGGCGAACAAAGCCGGAAGCGCCAGCTGCGGACTGATGTTTCCTTTTCCGATTTCCGTCCCGATCAAAGTACCGATGATCTGCGCGATTACGGCGCCAGGTCCCAACAGAGCGGACAGACCAGGAATTGAACAAATAATGCCAAGGATCAACAGACCTACGATATTTCCTGCCAGCGGCTTCATTACATTGGCAAATACCGTGCCGACACCAGAGCCGTTGATAATACCGATCAGCATAGCCACGAACGCCATAAACGGAAGCAAGGTGGTAATACAGGTCTGAACCGCGTCACGCGCCGCCTGATAGAAGGTGTTGACGACTTTTCCGGCGCCAAGCCCGATTTTCGTCATCAGATTCTTGTTTTCCTGCTGCGCCAGCGTCTTTGAAACGCTCATATCCGCCGTGAATTTCGGAGCGTCCTCGCTCTTTGCTTCCGCTTTCGCCTCGGCCTTTTGCGCCGCTGCTGCCGCCTGGCTTTCATCCGCCAGAGAAACCTGCGCCGATGTAACGGCCGACACATAAATATCTTCTGTAATATACTGCGCCAGGGGGCCGGACTTTCCGGTCGGCATTACGTTGACGGTCGGGATTCCCTTCTGCGGATAGATGCCGCAGCGAAGGGTTCCGCCGCAGTCAATGATCGCCATTGCCATCTCTTCTTCCGGACATTTTGTTTTGAATCCATTGACGGCTTCCATCCCGGACAGCTCGCAGATCTTCGCCAGGCACTCCGGCTCTGCGCCGCCGCCAGTGATGTACATTACCTTATTTTTTTGCTCGGTCGGTGTCACGACAAGCGGGCCGCCGAATCCGCCCTGACCACGTTCTATCCGAATTGATTTATATTCAGCCATAATCTGTATTCCTCCTTTTTTGACTTTCCCCGAGTTGTTTTTATTTTCCCTGAATTACTTTTTGAACTCTCTTGAAAGTGTCACGCCCTGCTGCTTCTCCACATATTTCGTTGTAAAGTCGGTCGCCCATCCAGAGATGAAATTTGCGATCATACCAACGAGCAGATAGCGTACGGCCAAAGGCGCGGTGTCCAGTCCCAAGGTTGTGATGCCGTTTGCGATGCCCAGCCATACAAACAGCTCGCCTGCGTTGATGTGCGGGAAAATACCGTTGTTGGTGTGGCAGTGATACGTGACCGATGCGTAAAAGCTAGGCTTGTAATACTCCGGCATAAACTTTCCCATCGACAGAGCCATCGGATTTCCCAGCATAAACGCGGATACGAACGGCAGAATCCAATAGCGAAGAAACACGTTGCTTGTACAAAGGGCTGCGAATTTTTCCACCCGCTCCTGTCCGACCAATGAGATGATGGAATTCATCAGCACCAGAAGCATCAATACGGTAGGGATAATTCCTGTGACCCATCCCACGAAGGTTTCGCCTCCCAGGTTGAACAGGGTCATAAATCCCGAGGCAAATTTCACTAATATGTCCATAAAAAACTCCTTTCGTTTCACTCTTCCTCCCGACGAAACGCCGGGAGGATTTCTATTATTTTGTAACCACCCTGGCAGCTCTTGTCCGATCCCGGACAGCCATATTTTGGGCGACATTCTCGATGGCCTGACCCACGCGTCCGATCGGGCTTGGCGGCTCTGGGATTTCCTCGCCTGCCATATATTTGCGATAAGTGAGCGCGGCATCCTCAATCGCCCGGCAGAGATTCCGATGATTTTTCGGACCGTCTTCCCGCTTCAAATCGCCGATATACCGACCTTCAAAACCGGGAAGCACCTTCACCCTCGCAAGAATTGTCACTCCTTCGAGCTTTTTTCCCTCTTGGATCATACCCTTTTCATCGATCAAAAACATAACGATGGCTCCTGCGTGAAAGCCGCCTGACTTTCGGCCGACCGCTACCTTTCCCTTCCGCCGCAGCGCGATAAATTCATTTGAAAAATGTTTCATCTGAACCATCGACAACGCACTCTGAATCACAAACGCTATGATTACCACGATTCCCAAAGCTACCATTTTTTACCTCCTGTTTTATCCGCGCGATTTACCACCCGAAATATTATACGTTGTACCGGTGATGTAGCTCGCCTTGTCCGATACCAAAAAGGCGACTGCATTTCCTACCTCATCAAGCTTTCCATCGCGTCCCAACGGAATGGTCTTGGAATAATCCGTCGACAGGTTCTCCGGCTTCACGCCTCTCGTGTAGGCCAGCGCCTCGTTGTAGGCCTCCGTCCGGAGTCCGGTCGCCTCCATAATGCCCGGCGCGCAGGCCAGCACGCGGATGTTGTACTGCCCCAATTCCTTCGCCCAGGAACGGGTGAAGCTGTCTACCGCGCCCTTGGTCGCCGAGTACGCTGACTGCCCCTGTGAGCCTTCCTTGCCGGACTCCGACGACATATTGAGGATCACGCCCTTTTTCTGCTTCACCATAATTCTCGCCGCGGCCTGCGCGCAGAGGAACAATCCCTTGACATTCACGTTAAACATCTTGTCAAACGAATCCACGGACAATTCGTATTCCGGCTTCTCCCCTTTGACATCCACCAACAACCTTGGCATATTGATTCCGGCATTGTTCACGAGGGCGTCGATCCTTCCGTACTTTTCCATAATCGCGTCCATCATGGCCTGCACGCTGTCCGGATCGGTGACATTACATTTCACACAATACGCGCCGTCGATCTCGTCCCCGGTCTCTACCGACATATCCACGATCACTGCGTTTGCGCCCACCGACTGCAGCACCTCCACAACGTGCTTTCCAATCCCGGATGCTCCCCCTGTGACTGCGACAATTTTTCCTTCCAGCTCCAACCAATTCTCTTTCATTATAAAACCTCCCATTCTTGTTTTCTATACCTTGGGGAAACTTTTGTTTTTCCCTCGTTGCAAGTATAAAATAACAAGAACCGGAGGCTCTTTTAATACCTTTATTTTCCCTTGGAGGGAAATGCGTTGATCTGCGAAATTTCCACGCCATGGAAATAGGTGGTACTATTGCATTTATTCCCCTCGCAGCGCCAGCAAAAACGCCTGATAGGACTTCGCTTTCTGCATCCCCGCAATCCTCGCCGGATTGTTGGCGATCGCAATAATCTCATCGTACAGCTTCAACAACAGATCGTCCTCACCCATATTTTGAGGCACTGCCATCAAAAAAATAATCGACACTTCTTTTCCATTATAAACCGTACTCTGCGGAAATAGACCCACAGCAAATCCCAGCTTGTCCGAAGCCGTTTGGATCGTATGAGGCAGCGCTACCCCATTTTCAAACACCATCGAACCCTTTTGCTCCCGCAGCAAAATTCGCTGAAAAAAGGAAATATCCGCCAACCCCTGTTTGGTAAGCTCCGTAGCCATACGGGAGACGGCTGCCTCGTAATAATCGTTCTCAAAACGGAAAAAACGAGACTCATCCAGAAACTCTTCCAGCACCAGACGATTGCTGTCTTCGATTGAGCCTTCGAGGATGCCCGACACCCGAATCTTTTCGATCTGCTGCGCCAGCGCCTCCTCGTCAAAAATTTCTCGAATACGCAGCACTGGCACATCGAGGGAATACGGCAGATCCAGCGTCGTGAGCACCAGATCATAATCATTCAGCACTACTTCATTCGCCCGCTCATCTGAGAAAAGATCGATCGTCACACTCGGATCCAACACCTTTTTCAGTTGTACCAAAATCAACTTCGCCGTGACTCGACCGCTCCCGCACACGACCGCCACGGAAAAATCCTGCCCCAGACTCATACCCGTTTCTTCCAGATAGATGCCAAAATACGAAGCCAGATGCCCCATTTCATCTTCGCTGACCGGCTCCCCCACTTCCTTCTCGATGATTTCTCCGGCGATCTGCGCCATACGGTACGCCAGCGGATATTTTCGCCGAATGTCACCCAAAAGCGGATTGGATAAAGGAATGCCAAAACGAACCCGGTTGACCATGAACATCAAATGATAGGCCAGTTCCTTTGCAAACGCTTCCCGATTGAGCCGAATATCCATACGGGCGGATATTTCATCAAAGATTTTCTCCATCAAAGGCCCCGTCTGTTCGTCTAAATGAATCTGATATGCCTCGCCAAAATCTGTAGGCGTGCGCATACCAACGAGGGGCAGCATCAAAAAAATCTTCTCTTCCACCGGCAAGCCTATATGCAAAAAATCCGCAATCAAATTGACCAGACGATCCACCATGGAAAATTCCCGTCTGGCCGTCAAATTGTAATAACGATCCGGCAGACGACCAATGAAATGCCCTGTCAAAAACCGATCCAGCATCAGGATCAGATATTTCCGGCCAAGACGGCGAATATCCTTCTCATAATTCAACTGCTTCAATCGAATTTCCAGCATCTCCGCAATTTCCTCATCCAAAGGATATTCCGCATAGATGTCGTCAAAACAATTTTCCAGTACATACACCCGAATATCGAACTCACCGCCCTCTAAAACCAGCCCCTTTGAAGTATGCCCTTCAATCGAAATATGATAGGACGCAAGCTCTTCTCGCAGCACCTTCAAGTCTCCGATCAGGGTCGTCCGCCCCACATGGATCTCATAGGCCAACTCGTCCGTCAATACCGGCTCCGCAGAACGCATCAGCACTCCCATACAGTAATGCCTGCGGTTTTCCGAGGAGTTGAACCGATCGTCAGACTCCAAAAAAGAGGAATACACAAGGCGGAATGACTCTCTGTCAAAAACCTGCATCATGTATTCCCCATTTTTGCTTTCAATCACGGCACTGCCCGCCAATTCCTCATTGAGCGTGCGAATATCGTTTCGGATTGTCCGCGCGGAAACCGCAAATTGTCCTCCCAACGTAGCCGCCGTAGCCGAATTTCCTTCTCGAAAATACTGCAATATTTTCGCTTGTCTGGCATCCCCGCTCAGCTTTTCCGATTCCTTTCTCTTTGCTCTCGCCATACAAATCCCCCTCATTATGAACCAACGAACAAAGTACTGTGTTCATTGTATCAAAGAAAAGAGAATCTGTTAATACATCATTTTTCCATGCCACGGAAATTCGCTGATTTATCAACGGAAATTTCCGATCTCTTCCAACCCTCCCATCTCTCTATTTTGCAGGTATGCTCCTTTGTTTTTTCATCGTAATGGTTGCGCTTCCGATCCAAGCTATCAAAGTCCGGGTCACTTGCAATTGCAAAAGACATGAACAGTTCCCTCGAATCGCACCCCTTGGAAACGATTCAAAACAGAAATCATCCCTGTTTTATCCACATATATCTCCCTGGATATCATGTCCTTGAAATTTTTATTTCCAGGATTCAAATAGATTCCCATGCGGTCTCCCTTCCTGCTTTGACCAATTTACCCGTTTTGCACACGTTCTGCATAGAACGAACGTTTCTCCTGCGGGACGCTGAGCGCATCCATGGCCTGCTCAACGGTAAATTTCAAATTTTTCATCAAATTCTTTATTGCTGTAATCATATCTTTTTCTTCCTTTTTTTCTAACAATGCATCTGCCAATCCATACATACTTCCCACCTTCCTTTCCACCGCCTGCGTCATAGGAATGTCATATTCCTTCAAGACAGCAATCTTTTCTTCCACATTTTTCTCATCAGACAAAATCATTCCCAGTATCTTCAACAGTTCATTATCGGTCTTGTCTGCATCTCCCAAGCGAATCACAATACCCGTCATAAGCTGGTAGGTCGACGGATCACTGTGGAATTCCTCGACATGCTCGCCTTCTCCTACACCGATAATATGCCTTTCAACTTTGTCATAGATGGACACCGTATTTGCACAATAGGCCGGCACATCTATAATAATCCAAATACTGTACACACGCTTCAGTTTCTCGAAATCTGTGCCGGTGAACACGGTTCCATATTGGCTTGACAGCAAACGCGCTTGATAGTATTCGCTTCTGGTATTTATAGGATATCCCGGAGCGAAACGACCCTGCGGCTCGATATTAATGATGACGCCTATAGCATGGCGGACAGACTTCATCTTTCCGTGCTGCGTTTTCCTCTTAATCTCCTCAACCATCTTTTTCGGCAAGGCTGCGTCGAATTTAATATCGAAATAATATGTCCCCTCGTCCTGTGTCTTGTCAACGGTATCTGAACCCGTGATACGGGGCGGCAGATCCCTCTGGACAGGATTTGCTGCCATCTCCGGCTTTCCCTCTATAAGCTCCTCGATTTCAGTTTAATTCTACCACCTGGCGCAAAGGCTTGCAAGAGTATTTCATATGTTTGCTTCCCAAATAAAATGAATCCACTTTACTTCACTGTCACCTTACAGCTTGCAGTTTTCTTGCCATCTTTTGTTGTAACGGTAATCGTAGCTTTCCCCTTTTTGACTCCTTTAACCACTCCTTTGCTTGTCACGGTGGCGATCTTCTTGTTGCTTGTTTTCCAAGTAACAGCTTTGTTTGTCGCATTCGACGGATTGATTGTCGCTTTTAACGTTGCCTTTTTCCCGATTGCTAAATTCAACTTTGTTTTGCTCAATTTTACACTCTTGATCGGAATAGGCTTGACCGTTACTTTACATACTGCGGATTTATTCCCATCCATTGAAGTCACTGTAATCGTTGCTTTTCCTATTTTGATCCCTTTAACTACTCCCGTTGCAGAAATGGTCGCAACCGATTTATCACTGGATTTCCAAGTCACTTTTTTATTGGTTGCATTAGCTGGAGTCAATTCATATCGTGAATTAAACCCTTAAATGCACCTGCTTCTATATCTTCTATAGAAGCAGCAATTAGCAAAGTACCATCAAATCCTTGACAATCAAATGCACTTTTACCAACTTTCTTTACATTTGAGGGAATAATTTGATCACCTGTAAATCCATCACAGCAAAAAAAGGCATAACTTCCTATACTTGTTACTGAATCTGGAATAATCAGGCTTCCTGTGAATCCATTGCAACCACTAAATGCCATATATCCGATATTTGTCACTGAGTCAGGGATCGTCAGGCTTCCTGTAAATCCGCTGCAACCACAAAAAGTACTTGGATTAATATCTGTCACGGAGTCTGGAATTATCAAATTTCCCATCAATCCTTTACAATCTCTAAGGCGACGATTATCGCGGCTCCCAGTTCCACAAAGAACAGAACCGGCAAACGTGACGAGGAAATGCGCCAGACCAAAAAGGGAAA
>JAFUXY010000254.1 GCA_017477005.1 Lachnospiraceae bacterium
AGCTTGTCCAAAATCTCCGCCCTGGTCGCCGAAGTACCGATACCGCTGCCCTTGATCTGTTCCCGCAGCGCCTCGTCTTCGATCAGGTTCCCGGCGTTTTCCATCGCCAAAATAATGGAACCGGTGGTATATCGCTTGGGCGGCGAGGTCTCCCCCTGTCGGATCGAAAGACCGTCTACGATGACCTTCTTTCCCTTCCGAAATCCGCTGATCTGCTTTAGAAACGCATCCTGCGCGGACGAATCGCCTCCTTCGGACTCCGCTCCCCTTCCTTTCTTTTTTGAAAACGAGTATTCCATCACCGAAAGATAGCCAGGCTCCACCAACCACCTGTCATTCGCGAAAAACCGCTCTCCTCCGATCAGCAACACCACCGCTGTCTTCTGATACACGGCTGGCGGGAAGAAAATCGCCAAAAACCGTCTCGCGATTACCTCATACACATGCTGCTTCAAAGGAGACAGCTTCGGCAGCGCCGGAAGCCCTACCCCGGTCGGAATGATCGCATAGTGGTCGGTAATCGCCGCGTCGTTGACATAGCGGGTCTTTTTAATCGTTTTGTACGAACCGGATTCAAAAATGGCCGCTGTAAACGCCTCGAACATGGGCAGCTTGGACAGCCCCGACAGGTTCTTTTGTATCTCCCCCGCAATGGCGGATGAAAGCACCCTCGCGTCCGTTCGCGGATAGGTAATCAGCTTCTTCTCGTAGAGCTCCTGCGCAATCGCCAAAGTCTCATCGGGCGCGATCTTGAACAGCTTTGCGCATTCGTTCTGAAGCTCCGCCAAATTGTACAGGAGCGGCGCGTTCTTCTTCTCCTTGCGGCGTGAAACGGAATCCACCACTCCGGCTAACGGCTTGTTTGCGGACGTTTCAACCAACGTACCATTGGCGGGGAACTCGTTCTTTGAATCGATAATCTGATCCGTCTTCCCGGAAATCCCAGCCACCTCGTACAGTTCTTCGATCAGTTTTTTGGCGGAGGACTCTTCCTTGAAGCCATTTTCCTTGTACAACAGAGGACTGGCAAAATACCGGCTTCCCTCCACGGCCCGCCATTCCAATTCCAGCCCTCGATTCTTCGACTTCGGCTCTTCGGGACCGTACTTTCCGGCGATCTCTGGCTCTTCCGTTGTCCCCATCAGCGCAACCACCCGGTAAAACGGCGTTTTCTTGAAATTGCGGATCTCCTGCTCGCGCTTTGTCACCATCCCGAGCACACAGGTCATGACCCGCCCCACCGCTACGACACAGTGCTTTTTGTGCAGAAATGAGGCCATCGTATCTCCGTATTTGAGGGTCAGGAGTCGGGAAAAGTTGATCCCCATCAGGTAATCCTCCTTCGCCCGCAGATACGCCGCGTCACTCAGATTGTCGTAGGCCGACAAGGGCTTCGCCTCCCGGATCCCTCGCCGAATCTCCTCTTCTGTCTGCGAATTGATCCACACCCGCCGCTCATCCTTGCCATGCACTCCGGCCATCTGACGCACCAACCGATAGATGTATTCGCCCTCCCGCCCCGAGTCCGTGCAGACATAGATCGTCTCCACATCCGGACGGTTCAACAGGGTCTTTACCGTGGCAAACTGCTTTCGCACCGACGGGGAATTGATGATCTCGTAGCGGTATTTTTTTGGCAGAAAAGGTAATGTATCAAGCCGCCAACGTTTGTAGCGCACATCGTACACCTCGGGGTAGCTCATCGTGACCAGATGGCCAAAGCACCATGTCACCACGCAATTGTCTCCCTCCCGGTAGCCATCGTACCTCGACAGCTTTTTTCCCACCACCTTGGCAAATTCCTCCGCCACACTCGGTTTTTCCGCGATAAATAAAGATTTCCCTGCCATCCCGCCTTGCCTTTGTTTCCAAAAAAAGTACCGCATCATCGTACCACAAACGACTTGCAACCGTCAACTTGACAAAGCTTTCAATTTTTGCTAGAGTGATGACAATTTCTTTTTCATATCATTTGTTATTTCAACATTCCAGAATTTCGTTTCATCGATTTGTGCCATTTTTCGCAACGATTCCGTTGACCGAACCATTATCATTTATAGGAAACGAATTTATTCGTTTCCTAATGCGCCGATTTATCAACCTTTCGAATTCGTGTGCATGGTTTTATTAGGGAAACGCTGATTAAAGCGTTTCCTTTGCGCCAAATCGCAGCACGAATGCGACGCGAAGCTAGTCCCGCAGGGGCATTCCTATGCGATTTGTGTGCATGGTTTTTGAGGAAATACGATTAAATCAGCGCTTCCTTAGGCAATTTTTAAATTCGTTTACTATAACTCTCTGTATTTATGGAAAGGATCTCTCTATGCATAAAAATGATCGCTATTTCCGGGCGTACTTCAAATGCGCCGGGCTCTGTTTTCTGTTCTTGTTTTTCTTTGCTTTGCTGTCGAACCGGCCAACTTCCTCTACTGTCTTTGCCGTAGACCTTCTCGACGAGGATGAGTCCGAAGAGGAAGAACCTGAACCCACTCCCGAAGAATTATTTGTCGCCGCCGTTCAAAACGGAGAGGATTATTCGATGTACACCAACCTCTATTTTGACGAACCTGTCTGGCTTTTAGACGGCTGCGACGTAAATGGAAACGGGTACTCCATCTATTTCTCATCGGACGATGATTATGATGGATTTGTCATCTGCCAGGGAGGAAGCCGCTCTGACCCCAGCGTGATCTCCAACCTGTCGATCGTATGCGCCTCCGATTCAGACTGCGGCAACGGCATCATCTCCGGCTCCGACTGTACACTCGAATGCGATAGCGTCGAAGTCCAGGGATTTTTCCAAGGTCTCTCCTCCTACGGCGATACCAACCTGACGGGCTGCAATTTTTCAAACAACGGTAATGATGGCTGGGTGCCGCATGGCGCGACTCATTCGGGGCAAATCAAAAACTGCGATTTTTCCTACAACGGAGACTGGTCTGCGCCCAACGGGATCGCGCAGCGTTTCGCGCGAACCCCTTCCTTTACCGAAAACCCGGATTATGGCTCTGCCGGAAGCGGCGTCAGCAGTTGGGGCGGCACATATTCCTTTTCAGACTGCCGGTTCGAAAACAATGAAAATTGCGGACTGGTCACGCAGTTCAACAGCGCTATTACCATCGAAGACAGCCTCTTTCTGCACAATGGAAGCGAAGATCCCGATCGGATCAGCAGCGGCATCTGTGTCAAAAAAAATGCCAATACCGTGACCTTGAAAAGCGGAACGATTTCAAACAACACCCTCGATGGGGTCCATATCGCCGGAGGCACCTTTGCACAAACCGGTGGGCTGATCTCTGGAAACGGGCGTTATGGCGTATACCAAAACGGAACCTACGAAATCTCAGGCAATGCCTATGTCCCGGCTTCAAACCCAGTGTTTCTGGCGGAGGCGCACGCCATCTCCTTAGAAGGCAGGCTCTCGCATGACGACGAGGTCATTGCGACCATCGACACCGATAGCGAGGATCGCCGTCTGGGGCGAATTGTCCTGAACAACACAGGCGTATCAAACGACGCCTATCTCACAAAATTAAACGACCACTTTGCTCTGACCTTTGACCAAGTCTTCCGCAAAAAAGACGGGGAATTCCGATGGATCGACGGCGCTGCCGTACGCGCCGGAAACGACGTGAACTCACCGGAGGACACTATGATCCTGAGCGGACTTTTCACCGCCATCTATGAGCCAGGGCTGACCCAGGAGCAGCTTGATCTGGTGCCAGGCTTTGAAATAGACGAGATTCCCAACAAGGAAACCTTCTATTGGAAAGAACCCCATACCTTCACAGGCACTTCTCAGGATCCAGTTCCTCTCAAACAGCTCCTTGGGATCGACGGCCGAATTTCGCCGTTTGCCATTGGCGGCAGCATGATTCCCTCGGGTTGGACTTCCTCTCTGCGATTGGACGACGAGCCGATTACCAAGGAGGTTACTATTCCTGCAGAGCGTCTGGCTGACGATTTTTCCTTCTCCGCGCTCTGGGACTTTCGATTTGACCTGCTGTTTTCCGCAAACGAAGGCACCAACCGCGACGCGGCGCCGGATTATGAGCTCTATGATTTCGCTGCGGAATCCCATCTGCCTGAAAACGACGGCCCCTCCCACGAAACGGCCTACACAAAGATTGACCAGGGAAAAACCACCGGCTATTTTCGCAAGTTCTACGACCATACGCCGTCTGACAAATACCGCTTTGATCAAAACCGGGAAGCCTATGTAGCTTTCCGCGAGCAATACGCCTACGAGGGGTGGTCCAAGCGAATGGATTGTCTCTACCGGGATGCCGACCTCTTTGTCCCCGGCGACCTCTTGAGCCGCGAGGCTTTGCCTTATAACGAAAAGCTGACTTGGTTTTTGAAGGAATTATCCGAAATCTATTTCGCCCATCCCCGTACCCTCACGGACGAAAAGGTACGGATCACGCTTTACGCTGTTTGGGATCGCTTTCCTGAAATCCAGGCGCTGGATCGGTATTTCCTGAAATCCGAAGCGCTGCAGGGTAAGATTACCGAAACGGAATTGCTGAAAAAAGCTTCCGCCTCGGACAAGGAAGATGGCGTGCTTGCCAAGGGTTCGGAATTTCGGCTCGTAGATTTTGATCCACAGGAATGCCTTGTTTCCGGCGATTCCGGCAGCCTGACCGCACGCTTGGGCGCTACAGACAAAGCCGGGAACACTGCGCTCTACGATATCTTGGTTTCTGTTTCAAGCGACAGCGGCGCTACCTCCCGCCTGCCGCAAACCGATCCCGAAGGACGCATCCTGCTCGACCGGGTGACACACAAAGGAAAGCTGCGGACTTCCCCGATCTATACCCGGTTCATTTCGGGCGATTTTTTTGAGCTCGGAGACAAGGTATTTTCAGATGAATCACAGGCTATGGTTTCCTGCCGCAAGGGCGCCTTGGAGCCGTTTTCGGTCTGGTATCAGGATCTCGGCCGCAGGGACAAACTGCGTATGGCACTTTCGGATTTGGAATCCGAACAGTACGATCTGCGTTATTCCTATACCAATCAGGACATCCTCGCAGCCCAGCAGTACATCCGCTCCTACGGAAAAAACACGTTGAACGAAACCTTCCGTCAGGACTTTGCCACCAAATTTCTCCGCCACGGAAAGCGACAGTGAGGGCATCCACACAGCCCGCCTTATTTCTGCTTCACAGCAAATGCTTTGTACGTCCGGCGTGACGGAATTATTGTGTTGCAATTGCATTTTTGCGGTTGGCATGATAAGATTTGAAGCTATAGTAAACGAAAATTAGAAATTGCCTAATAAAACCTGTGACACGTAGTTAGTCCAGTAGGACACACGAAGGTTTAGAACAGCAGAGAGAGGACGCCGGATGCAGACAAAGAAAAAACTGTACACCTACTGCGATGTGCTGTTGGTTGGCGGGCTGGCGTTTGTGGCGCTCTGTTCGCTGCTCGCGCTGCTGCCCGGGGTCTTTTGGCGGATCCTGCTGCCCCTTTTAAGTATGGCGACGGTATTTTTGTGTTTCAGCAATGCAGTACTGATCCGGCGTGAGGGTCTATATCTCGGAAACCTGTTCGCTACAGCGGTGGGCGTGTTCTATACGGCCTCGGGAGGAATTCTAGCCCTGCTGCATCCACTGCTTGATAGGCTGCATTCCGCCCTTCCGCTATGCTTGGAACTCCTGTACTGCTACGCGGTGAGCCTGCTGGTCGGAATTTGCATCGTGGGCTATCTGGCCGCCAAGCGGACAGCCGCCTTCGACAAAGATTTTTTGATCGTGCTCGGCTGCTCGATCAGCAAAGAAGGCGGCCTGCGGCCTCTCCTGAAGGAACGGACAAACCGCGCAATCCATTTCGCTTGGGATCAGGAAATCGCGACCGGAAAACAGGCCAGGTACGTGCCATCGGGCGGCCAGGGAGCGGATGAGATCATTAGCGAGGGCTCCGCGATGGAACTGTACATCGTGGCTCACGGCGCTGAATTTTATGAGGTGTTTCCGGAAAAACAGTCGAGAAATAACTATGAAAATCTGCTTTTTTCTAAGAAGATCATCGATGAGCTAAAGCCAAACGCCAAGGTGGCCTTTGTGACGACCAATTACCATGTGCTGCGAAGCGGTTTTTTGGCAAAACGCGTAGGACTCTCAGCCGAGGGTGTGGCCAGCCGGACAAAATGGTATTTTTGTGTAAATGGATTCGTCCGGGAGATGATCGCTATTTTTGCCATGTACTGGTGGACGCATCCGATCGCTGCAGCGGTCGCTGTCGTTTTGTCTATTATTATCGTATAATTTGTTGTGACTGTTCCGTCGCCTGAACAGGTTTCGATTTTGAGGTAGAAATTTATGAACAAAAATATAGATCCGAAATCCATGCACTTGCCGGATGGGAGTGATATTATGCCGATCATCAACTGGTTCTCCGAGCAGATGCCGGGAGGATTTTTTGTTTACCGCGCAGACGACTCCCAAGAGCTGCTGTACGCAAACCAAGCTACGATCCAACTCTTTGGCTGTGCCACCAAAGAAGAGTTCCGGGAGTTGACCGGCTGCACCTTCCGCGGCCTTGTCCATCCGGAGGATTGGTCTTTTGTACAGACGACGATCGACTCACAGATCGCAGATGAAAGAAACGACTCTCAAATGGATTTTGTCGAATACCGCATTATCCAAAAAGACGGAAGCATCCGCTGGGTGGAGGATTATGGACATTATGCCACCTTGCCCGGATACGGAGCGGTCTATTATGTCTTTTTGAAGGATATTACGGAAAAACGGCAGATACAATCAGAAAACAAGCTCGCCGCAGAGGTCATCGAGGGGCTGAGCGTGGATTATTCCTGCATCTATCTGTTGAATCTTGAAACCGGCAATCTGTGCGCCTATCATTTGAAAAACGATCTGTTCAGAGAAATTTCAAGAAAGATCGGGATTCCTGAGGGACAGACCGCCAACTGGTCCGAAGTCCTCCAAGCCTATGCGAAGGAATATATTATCCCTGAAGATCAGGAAACGTTTCTGGCGGAAATTTCCAACGGACGGCTGCTTGAACGGATCGCCTCTGAAGATTCATTTACCGTGAATTACCGCTGCCATTCCCAAAACGGTGGAATCGTCTACGTCTCTATGACCGTCAACCGCGTTGCCCGGGATGGAAACAGCGCGCATGCGGTGCTGGGGTATCGGGATGTGACCAAGGAGACCCTGGCCTTTCAGAAGGAGCTCTCCGAAAAAATGGAGATGGAATTTGAGCTCGAACGGGAAAAGCATGCGAACGAAATCAAATCCCAGTTCTTGTTCAACGTATCACACGACATCCGAACCCCGATGAATGCCATTATGGGGTATGCGGGGCTTGCCAAACGGCATATCGGAGAGCCAGATCAATCGAAGGACTATCTTGAAAAGGTCGAGGAAGCCGGAAGCCAGTTGTTGTCGTTGATCGACGACCTCCTGGAGATGAG
>JAFUXY010000255.1 GCA_017477005.1 Lachnospiraceae bacterium
CCGCAGAAGTCCAAAAACTCCGGCAGCACCCCTTCAATCCCCGGCGCCTCTTCCACCATATCATCGGTAATGTGATTGACCTGCGTGGCGTGATACGGAATCTCCACGCCGGGATTCACCAACGATGCAAACTCTTCCACTACCTGATGATTGGCAACCCTCAGCGCGGCTATTTCAATGATCTTGTCTTTCCTGGTCGATGTACCCGTCGTCTCGAGATCAAAGACCACATAATCGGACACATAGGCATCCACACGTTTCCCTTTATCCATTCTCTACTCCCATCACTATTCTTTCATTCATTACCGCAACCCCTGAAAATCCTGCTGTCTCAAGGCCTCGTACAAAACGATGGATACTGAATTGGCGAGATTCAGGGAGCGATTCTCATCGAGCATCGGAATCCGCATGCACCGTTCGCTGCGCGCGGACAGTATCTCCATCGGGATTCCGCCGCTTTCCCGGCCAAATACCAAAAACGCGTCCTCGGGAAAGACCATATCCGTATAGCGCCGGGTTCCTTTCGTTGTCGAAAAAAACAGCGGCGCGTCCGGATGCAAATCCAAAAATTCCTGCCAGTTCAGATAGCGGTGCAGCTCCACCTTGTCCCAATAATCCATCCCCGAACGGCGGATCATTTTGTCATTCAAGCGAAAACCCAGCGGCTCGATTAGATGCAGCGCCGTACCCGTCGCGACACAGGTTCTCCCAATATTTCCCGTATTAGAAGGGATTTCAGGCTGATACAATACGATATTCATAGTATTATTTCTCATAAAATTTGTGTATTTACTTCCCTTTACATTCCCGTTTCAAAAGATTATACTGTATATAGGGAATTACTTTTAGGAAACGGGGGAACACCACTCATGGCAAAATTAGTCTACTCCTACCACAACAAAAAAATGGCTGTCACATCCTTCAAAAGCCTATGGCAGCATATGTATTCCAAGCGGCATTTTTTCCTGGTGGATGTGGAAGGAGACCTTGGCATGATCGAGTATTACACTCGTTTTGTCATCTTTATCGACCGCCCGATGTCCGAAAACAATTTCATCAAAAACTCTGACTTTTCCTTCGCCAAAGTGCTCATCGACGACCACAATCGCTACATCCGCGGCCTGATGCAGACCGCCAATCAACAAATCAAAGTGGAATGTGACACCCCCACCCATGAACGAGAGTATCTGTCCATGCACGATGCGCTCGAACGCGCTTTTATTATGTACAAAGGACAGCAGTTCTTTTGAATCTCATACGGTTTTTTCCATTTTCCTTCCCGCAAAGCTTCCAAATCCAGCGGCCAGCACCGTCCAAAACAACACCTTGGGCGGAAAACACAGAAGCAGCACAAGCGCCGCAGGGATCGGTTTTTTGAGGAGGCCTCCCAAGGCGGCTGCGTTCACAATAGCCGCGGCAAAGGCAACATGCGAGGCCGCATCCGCTCCAAATACCTGCATCGCGATCGCAGAGCCCAAACAGGTGCTTCCAAAAATAATCGCAAAAATATTTCCGCCCCGCAGCCCGCTTCGCACACAAAACGAGGTCAAAACGACCTTCAAAAGACAGGTCGCAGCCAGAAAAGCGGGCGTATACAGCGGATAATCTACGATCAAATCATTCATCCGGCTCTCGCCCGAAAACGTCAGCATCGGCATATAGATCATACAGACTCCCAGCACCAGTCCGCCAACCAGTTCTTTCAGCAAAATCGGAATGAAATTCAAAAAGGCAGCGATCAGCTTGTCCGCCAAATCATAGAGCACGTACAACAGCGTCCCCGCCAACGTATACACAACGACCATCGGATAATCCCGAACACTCAAATTCACCCTGCCAAAGCTCGGCAGGCTGCCGAAGGCATCCCCCCAGTAGCTTGAAACTACGGCATAGACGCCCATCCCGGCGGACAGAGCCAGCCCATAGGTTAAAAGATTGAAGGTTCCGGGAAGCACGTTCTCCGATGTCCTCTCTTCCGCAGCATTCTCATCCACGGAAAACAGGCCAAACAGCGGCGCATGAAAGATCATTCCCAGCGCGACCACCGCGCCCATCTTGGCATAGGCCTCCCTTCGTCCTTTTGCAAAGGAGATATTGTCCCCTACCCAATAGCACAATCCGGCCACCGCTCCGGTCAGTCCGGCCTCCGGTCCAACGCTCGCTCCTATGATGAGCGGGATAAAGGCCGCCAACAACATCACCAGCATCGGATGATATTCATAATGCCTGTCCCGGTTGATCTTTGTCATCACCGTTTCCATATCCTCCGGATACTGCGGATACCCCCGGTGGATCAGCCCCATCAACAGACCTCCCAAAAGACAGACCACCAAGGGATACCAGAAAAAATGAATATGATCCGGCCAGACGATCCAGAGCAGCTTTGTCATAGTGCCTACGGCGCGCAGATAGACCCAGATCACGCCTCCGGACACGGCCCCCAAAAGAACGGAAAAAACGAGCAGCGCAAAATCGTTTTTGCGCGCCGTCCGCCTCTCAATTGTTTTTATATCCGCATTTTTAGACCTTGGCATACTCTTTCTTTCTACCATATGCTATACCGATAACAACCACAAAAAAAGGCTCTGCCGTGATGTGGGAGAGCGCTTCCGAAAGCGTCGCAAACGGTATCGTAGCCGTCCAATGCCCTCCGGAATTTTTTCGATATGCGTTGTGCACGACATATCCTTTCAAAGACTTGGTAATACAGACCGTATGAAGCCCTTTCCACGGCCGCCTTCTGTCATTGACGATCGTAGCCACAAAGACATCGTAGCGCAATCCAAAAGCGTTCTGCGCGCACGCATTGTGCCGAAACGACAGCGACGCTTTCGGAAACTGTCGGCGAAAAAAGAAATACAACGCTGCGACAGAGACGCCGAGCCGCCCTCCGCATACCGCGCCAAACCGCCCAAAATGATGAATCAGCCGGTACATCGTCCGAGACGCATTTTCCTCTGTAATCCGCCCCGCATCCACCAGCACATTCCACGCCGCCAAAATACCACAGCCGGAGACGCCGAGATTCGACCCGGGATGCCAGCCAAACCGCGCATTCCTCCACTCATCCTGATTTTCGATATACGAACAGCAGGGAACCGGAAACGGCAGCCCTTCCGGCAGGATCTTATTCGTCCACATAAACAAGCCCCAGGGTGCCCGGACCGCAGTGGCTCGCCACGACACAGCCCACGCTTGTCACATGCACTTCTTTGAAATGGCCGAGATCGACCAATTGCTGCCGCAGACTTTCCACGAGCGCTTCCTCACATCTGGCATGGCTGATAAAGACGCGATCCGGCCAGGCTTTTTTGCAATTTTCTATATGGTCATTGAAAAAATTGCGGATCACCGTGTCCATCTTGCCCCGGTATTTTTTCCCAACATGCATGGCGCCGTCCGCTACCTCGATACAGGGATGCATCTTGAGCGACCCGGCCACCAGAGCCGTCATCCCTCCGCAGCGTCCGCCCCGGTGCAGATAGGTCATCGTGTCGATCACAAAGCTCACCCGAACCAGCGGCTTCATCCGATCGATCTCCGTGAGAATTTCGGTAATAGAACGCCCTTCATCCGCCAAGATCGCCGACTGGATAGCCATATGCCCGATCCCTGTCGAGAGGTTTTCGGAGTCGATCACATGCACCCGATTTTCCAAGCCCATCTCTTCGGCAAC
>JAFUXY010000256.1 GCA_017477005.1 Lachnospiraceae bacterium
CCGGAGACACGATTTCCGAGGGTGGAGAGTCGGTGGTGTATACGCTGCAGCCGCAGAGCGCCATGACGGTGATCGACCAGGAAAATGGCGAGGTGGTGGCGGTTGTGGGCGGCCGGGGCGACAAGACCGGGAGCAAGACCTTGAACCGCGCGACGAGTATTACGAGACAGCCAGGCTCGACCTTCAAGATCATAGCGGCGTTTGCACCGGCCTTGGATGCGGGCGGAATGACCTTGGCTTCGGTGCAGGACGACGCGCCGATGACCTATGCCAATGGCATCGAACTGAATAATTATGACAATTCCTTCGGGGGATTCACGACGATCCGGGAGGCGATTATCCACTCGATCAATATTGTGACGGCGAAGACGCTGACGGAGATTGGGACCGGCCTTGGCTATGAATACGCGCAGGATTTCGGTATCTCCACGCTAGTCAGCGGCGACAACAACCAGGCGCTGGCACTCGGTGGGCTGACTAATGGCGTGATCAATATGGAATTGGCAGATGCCTACGCCACGATCGCCAACGGCGGGATGTATCACAAGCCGATATTTTATACAACGGTCGAGGATCGGGATGGCAATATCCTGCTCGACAATACAAAGGACGAGGGCAGCCGTGTGCTCAAAGAGACGACGGCCTGGCTTTTGACGGACGCGATGAAGCAGGTTTTGACGGAGGGCACGGGCAAGCAGGCCTATTTCGACGGAATGGCGATGGCGGGCAAGACCGGGACTACGACGAAGGATCGGGATATCGTGTTCGCCGGGTATACGCCCTATTACACGGCGGCGGTCTGGGGTGGTTATGACGACAATTCTCCGTTGGAGTCGACGATATACGCGAAGACGATCTGGCGGGCGGCGATGAGCCGGATCCACGAGGGGAAGGAATTCAAGGATTTCAAAAAGCCGGAAGGTATTGTGTCGGCGGATGTCTGCAAAAAATCCGGGAAGCAGCCGGTGGAGAAGGTCTGCGAAAACGATCCCCGTGGCTCGATGGTCTATTCGGAATATTTCGCAAGCGGGACAGAGCCGTCCACGCCCTGCGACCACCATTCACCCATTACGATCTGCACGAAATCGGGTATGCCCGCTTCGGTATACTGTCCGAGCGAATACAAACGGACCGGGATCTATATTATCGGGGGCGACCCCCAGACGGCGGACGGGGAGTACATGCTTGAGGATGCGGATGCTGTCTGCAATATTCATACTGGATCCGGCGGCGGGATGTTCCGGGAGAGCGACCACGATTGGGACAGCCATTCGGACGAGTCCATCGGGGGCGAGGCAGACGAAGACGAGCCGGATGAAGAGGTGTATGACGGCAGCAATGTGATCGATGAGAGCGAAGATGAAGAGGAGTACGATGGTACGGTGGTAGATGAGGAAGAGCAGGAGCAGGTACAGGAGTAGGTGTGGGTCAAAATCCACCTCTTTGTGGATTTTAACGAATGGCATACAAGGATGATGAAAGGAGCAGCGTATGAAGAAAAAAACATGTAGCTTTCGGGCGGGGCTGGCGGTGGCCTTGTCTGTGGCAAGCCTGACATCCGGAGCAGTATTGGCGGGAGCAGCGCCGGCCTCGGTGGCGTTGGCGGCCTCCGGGATCAGCGAGTCCAAAGCGAGAATGATCGCCTTGAAGGACGCTGGATTCTCGTCGCATCAGGTACTCGGTCTGGATACCGACGACGACAAACAGGACGGCAAAAAGATCTACGAGGTTGTTTTTTTCAAGAAAACCGGGGATCGCAAATACGACAAATATCGTTATGTGATCGCTTACAAGGATGGCAAGATCTTGAAGCATTCCAAGAGGGACATCCGGATCATTACCAAGCAACAGGCGTTGCATGAGGCGTTGTACAAAAAGCATTTTTCACGCAGCCAGGTCTACGATGTCGATGTTGATTTGGACGAGGACGACGGGATGATCGTCTACGAGGTGGATTACACTTCGAGAGACGGGGCCAACGGAGGCCCGAGCCTCGACTTTGAGTTCACGATCAACGCCGAAAACGGCAAGGTGGTCGACTGGGACTGGGATGATGATTGAGAAAGCGGAGTTATTAAATGATGAATTAAAACAGGGGTTGTGGATTGACCACAACCCCTGTTTCAAAGTTTCGTGAGCAGCTTTTGGGTAAGGAACGATACGATACCTCAAGAAGCCTTGTAATCGATCACCTGGCAGGCCGTAGAATTATTGCTGCAGCGGATCAGCCCTGTGTTGTGCAGCACGTCCGAGACCTCAGAGACCGGCACGATCTCCAACGCTTCCTTGATTTCGTCCGCTACTTCCTCGAGATCGTCGACATTTTCCTCCGGAATAAAGACCTTCTTGATCCCGGCGCGCATCGCCGCCATCAACTTTTCAGGCAGTCCGCCAATCGGCGAGACCACACCCCGCAGAGACACCTCGCCGGTCATAGCGATCGTAGGCTCGACCGTTTTTCCGGTCACAAGGGACGACAACGCCGTTGTCAAGGTAATCCCGGCCGACGGCCCGTCCTTGGGTACCGCGCCCTCCGGTACATGGACATGGAGGTCGTTTTCCTTGAAGAGCTTGGCCTTGTCCGGGAACATCGACTTGACCAAAGACACCGCAATATGGACGGACTCCTTCATCACATCGCCGAGCTGTCCAGTAATCAGCACCTTGCCGTCGCCCTTCGTGAAAAGGGTCTCGATGAACAGGATATCGCCTCCGGCAGCCGTCCACGCGAGTCCTGTCACGACGCCTGGACGCTTTTTCTGGAGCGCGACATCGTGCCGGATCGGTTTCGCGTCCAACAACTCCCGTACATCCTCTGGTTTCACCTCGATTCGCCCTTCTTCGCCTTTGGCCAGCTTGACCGCCACCGCGCGGCAGAGCGTGTCCAAACGCTTTTTGAGTCCCCGAACCCCGGCCTCCCGGGTGAAGTCAGAGATCACCTTTTCCATTGCCGCGTCCGAGATCACAAGCTGCTCCGGCGAAATACCGGTCGATTTCAGAGCCTTGGGCAGCAGATGCTTCGTAGCGATTTCCTTTTTGTCTGTCGCGGTATAGCCAGGGAAGCGAATCACCTCCATCCGGTCCAGAAGCGGTCCCGGAATCGTGTCCGTCTCGTTGGCGGTGCAGATGAACAATACGTCGGAAAGGTCGTACGGCACGTTCATATAGTGGTCGGTGAACGTGTGGTTCTGTTCCGGATCAAGCACCTCCAACAGCGCGCTCGCCGGGTCGCCATGGTAGGACGAAGCGATCTTGTCCACCTCGTCCAACACCATCAC
>JAFUXY010000257.1 GCA_017477005.1 Lachnospiraceae bacterium
ATATCCTACTCCTCCATGCTCATTTTACTAATTGTCCTATCCACGCCTCACTCAAGGCATGGAATCTATCTTCCTCATCCTTGTCTCTGCTTGTGCTTGGGATTTTCGCAGATAATGCGAACGCTCCCTTTCCTGCGAATCACCTTGCATTTCTCGCAGATCGGTTTCACAGATGAACGTACCTTCATCGGGGATTCCTCCTTTCATCGGGGACACAGCCCCCTCGTCGTTTGAATCAGCGGGCGAAATCCGCTAAAATATTATACTCGTGTCAAAAACAGATGTCAACCGCAATTTTTCACACCGTATAGACGCAATCCTTATTTGGCACGCCAGATAATCCGACCTTTGGAAAGATCGTAGGGCGACATTTCCACCGTCACCTTGTCTCCGGGAAGGATTCGGATATAATTCATCCTGAGCTTGCCGCTGATATGCGCCAGAATCGGGTGTCCGTTCTCGAGTTCCACCCGGAACATAGCATTCGGCAGTTTTTCAAGTACCCTTCCTTCCACTTCTATTACATCTGCTTTAGACAATTTTGCTATCCTCCTTCAGATACATCCTGATCAATTTCCTTGCACCTTCGTCTGTCCATCGCTCCAGCGCCGCCGCTTCACCGGTCAACTCCCCCGGCAGATGCCGGATGAGCTGTACATGCTTTCTGCGCTTTCGCTTTGGAATTGTAAGCGTGCGGTTTTTCCCATTGATGAGGATGACATCCGCATCGTTTTCGGAAAGAACCACGTATACCTGGCCCTTGTCATGTCCTGCGATCGATCTTGCCAACAACAGTTCCATTCATCAGGCTCCCAAGATCGCTTGAATCGCTCCAAAGACCTCTTCCATCGGCCTCGTGCCATCCACCGTGCGAAGAATGTCCTTGTCCTGATAGAACTGGATCAGCGGCTGGGTTTGATCGTGGTAGACCTTCAAGCGGTTCTTGACGGTCTCTTCCTTGTCGTCGTCTCTCTGCACCAGCTTCTCTCCGCACTTATCGCAGATGCCCTCTTGTTTCGGAGGAATCGCTACTATATGATAGGTAGCGCCACAATTCAGGCAGGCCCGACGGCCGCTCATACGTCCAATGATGTTTTCATCCGGCACGTCCACGTCCACTGCGTAATCCATGCTCTGTCCGGCTGCGTCAAGCGCCTTCTCGAGCGCTTCGGCCTGGGGGATTGTACGAGGAAATCCGTCCAGTACGAAGCCGTTCTTGCAGTCATCCTTTGCGATGCGATCCATCACCAGATCGCAGGTCAGCTCATCGGGAACCAGTGCCCCCTGATCCATATACTCCTTGGCCTTTTTGCCAAGCTCCGTGCCCTCCTTGATATTGGCGCGGAAAATATCTCCGGTAGAGATATGCGGAATCGAATAATGCTCTGCGATCATCTTCGCCTGTGTTCCCTTGCCTGCGCCCGGCGCACCCAGCATAATTAACTTCATCGCCAATCCTCCTATTTCATATTTATCTTATTCTGACAAAAATCCCTTGTAGTTGCGAACCATCATCTGCGACTCAACCTGCTTCAAGGTCTCTACGATCACGCCTACGATAATGATCAAGGATGTGCCGCCGAACGATACATCCGCATTGAACAGACCATTGAACATGATCGGAATAATACAAACAACCGAAAGTCCGATCGCACCGATCAGAATAATGTTGTTCAAAACGCCCGTCAGATAATCACTGGTGGGCTTTCCGGGACGGATGCCCGGTACAAAGCCGCCCTGTTTTTTCATATTGTTTGAAATCTCGAGCGGATTGAATGTAATCGACGTATAAAAATACGCAAACGCTATAATCAGCACCACATACAGGATAGCGCCCACCGAATACACCCAGTTGTTCGGGTCAAACCAATGCGACTGGCTCAGGCAGTTCAAGACCCTGCTCCAAAAACCTGTCCCATTCTGGCGACCCAACAGCGTCGCTATAATCACCGGAGTCTGCAGCAGCGACTGCGCAAAGATGACCGGGATCACGCCCGCCGTGTTCACCTTCAACGGAATATGGGAACTTGCCCCGCCAAGCTGCCGACGTCCCTGCAGCTTCCTCGCATACTGCACCGGGATACGGCGCTCCGCACACTGAAGCACAACGACCATGATTACGACTGCCAAAATAATCGCTGCGATGATCACCGCCGAAAGGATGCCCTTCGCGACGGTCTTTCCGCTCACGAACTGCTGATACAGCGAGGTCAGATCGCTCGGAATACGGGAGATGATGTTGATCGTCAAGACGATGGAAATACCATTTCCGATACCGTACTCGGTGATCTGCTCACCGATCCACATCAGTACTGCGGATCCTGCGGTCAGCACTGCGATCAGCATGATCACATGCAGTGCGTCAAATTTTTCAAGATAACCACTCTGGCCAAACCCGAGAGCCATGAATAACGACTCAAGTACAGAAAGACCAATTGTCAAATAACGCGTAATCTGCGTCATTTTCTTCCGCCCCTGCTCGCCGTCTCGCTGCATTTCCTCTAAAGCCGGGAATGCAATCGTCAACAACTGCATAATGATGGAAGATGTAATGTACGGCGTAATATTCAGCGCAAAAATCGACATCTGCTCGAAAGAACCACCGGTGATCGCATCGAAGAAGTTCAATGCGCCGCCTGCGTTCTCAAACAGACTTTTGAATACGTCGGAATCCACGCCTGGCGCCGGAATCTGACTTCCGAAACGAACCACCACCAGCATGAAAAGCGTGAAATAAATTCGTTTTCGGAGATCTTTTAGCTTAAACGCATTTATCAATGTCTGAAACATTAGATCACCTCGGCTTTTCCACCAAGCGCTTCAATCTTTTCCTTGGCAGAAGCACTGTATGCATGAACTTTGACGTTCAGTTTTTTGGTAAGCTCCCCTTTTCCTAATATTTTCACGCCGTCGCCCACCTTGCTGATTGCGCGTTTATCGAGAAGACTTTGCACAGTAACCTCATCGCCATCGTTGAACCGCTTCTCCAACTCCAACACGTTGACAGACACAATATCTTTCGTATTGCGGTTCGTGAATCCCCTCTTGGGAATCCGACGATACAGCGGCATCTGACCGCCCTCAAACCCCAGCCTTGTACGGCCTGAGCGAGCCCTTTGACCCTTGTGTCCCTTTCCTGCTGTCTTGCCATTGCCGGATCCATGTCCGCGACCACGGCGAAAGCTCCTGTGGTGAGAACCCCGGGCGGGCTTCAAATTGGATAAATCCATATCGTACCTCCATTCGTCCTGTCACATTCTGCGGCTTGTATCCCGCGGAAGCGAACTAGCCAATTTCTTCGACTTTCACAAGATGCGCGACACGTCGGATCATGCCGCGGATCGCATCGTTGTCCGGCATCTCCACGGTCTTTCCAATCTTGCGCAGACCCAACGCCTCTGCTGTCTTTTTATTCTTCGGCACTGCGCCAATCGTAGATTTCACAAGCGTAATGCGTAATTTCTTGTCTGCCACTTTCTTTTCCTCCTCTTAGTTACCCAAGAATTTCTTCTACCGTCTTGCCGCGCAGCTTTGCCACTTCCTCCGGTGACTTGAGCGAAGAAAGTGCCTCAATTGTCGCCAATACGACGTTCTGCTTGTTCGATGAACCCAGCGATTTCGTACGGATATTCTGAATGCCTGCCAGCTCGCAGACGCTTCGTGCGGGACCGCCCGCGATGATACCAGTACCTTCCGGTGCCTTCTTCAAAAGAACCTGCGCGCCGGTGTGCTTGCCCATCGTATCGTGCGTGATACTGTGGTTTGCGTCCATCGCCACTGTGATCAGCTTCTTGGCTACGTCTTCCTTGCCCTTGCGGATCGCCTCGGGAATTTCCGTCGCTTTTCCAAGACCGGCGCCCACATGGCCATTGCCATCGCCTACTACAACGAGCGCCGTAAAACGCATATTCCGGCCGCCCTTCACGACCTTCGTAACGCGCTTGATGGCTAAGACGTTTTCGTTTAATTCCATATCACTCGTATCAATGATCGTACGTTTCATTCCTTTCCTCCTC
>JAFUXY010000258.1 GCA_017477005.1 Lachnospiraceae bacterium
AGGCTCCGGTTCGGGCATCAATTCCTCTACCGGAGGAGTCGGAATCGGTTCCGGCTCTACTGTCGGAATCTCAGATACAGGCGGTTGTGGAGCAGGAGCGGACATTTGAGGCATCGGCTGCATCGGTGCCTGCTGTGGCATCGCATATCCTCCCTGCATCGGCTGCATTGCCTGTACCGCCATCATCACAGGCTGTGCCGATCCCATCAATGATTGGTTCTTTTCTATAGAAGCAATAGAGAGCTGCATATTTCGAACCGTATCATTGACAGATTCCAAACGTCGATTAATTTCTGAATTTTGCGTCGAAATTTCCTGACGCAGCTTGTCAAACGCCGCATCATTGTGCGACTTGATTTCTGAATTTCCGGTTTCTATTTTTTCTTCAAATTCAAACACCTTGTTGATCAACGTATCATTTGAAGCCATCAATGCGTCTGTATTTTCCTTGCTCTGAGAAATAGTCACCTTGGCGATCGCCTTTTGCGCATTGATAATATCTTCTGTAGGCAAAGAACTGTTCTCTTCAATATCAAGGATCAAATCGCTCAAATCTTCAAAATTGCGCTTGATCACCAAATACGAAGCCTTTTGCGCGCGATAGATATCTTCAAATTCATCGCTTCCTCTCTGCTCATTTCTTCTATGCAGAGCCATCACAAAATTCAGCAGTACACCCACGCATACTACGAATACAGCTCCCATGACAATCACAGCCGTACCATTGGTGCCTCCCGAAAGCAGCAGAAATAGCGCCGCAAACAACGAAAAGGCTGTCATCATACCACAGATGACAATACCCAGCTCCAGGTTCGGTTCTTTCTTTTTCAGTTCCTTATTCTCGTTTTCCATGGTTTCCTCCGCTTGCTTTCTACAAGGAAATCACTATACATCCAGCGTTTCCTAAAATTTGCGTTTTCTTAGTATAACATAAATCTATTTTTATAGGAACAAAATTTCAAAAAATTCCCTATAAATACATCCGTGGATTACTTGACAGTTGGAAAGTCGGGTGATACTATATGGTGGGTGTTGAGATTCAAATTACACAAGATATGCCCAATTTCTACAATATTATGAAAAAGGAGGAATTCAGTACTATGAAAAAAATGATGGCAAAAATGCAGACAGCTGCCATGCTGCTGTCTGCAGTGCCGGCAGTGTCGCTGCCTTCGATTCAAGCAGAAGCGTCAAAAGCCATTCGTTTCAACTATACGACGGCTTTTTGCGAGGACTTCGAGCCAAATGATAGCAATCGGGTTGCATTGCGTCAGACAATTTTGATTTCACCCTCCAACGGGATGAAACAAACAGGCGAAAATGTATGGGATTCCGGCGTGATTCTATACGGATCGAGCGATCAGCTGTACGATCCCTACAGCACGCCTTCCGTGACGACGCCTCCCTCCAGCAATCATTATGTCGGAGCAGAGACATTGAATCCAGCCAGCTATACGTTTTCTTCGGCTCAGGAATCCGGGAAGACAATTGATGGAGATTACTATGATCCCAATGGATTCGTCAAAAAATTGACAACCAATGGATCTGGACACCTGATTATTACCTTGAAAGACGAATTTTCTGATAGCCAGAAACGTCTGATCCGCGAAGGATCCAACAACTATTTCGATGTATACGTTTGGCCGGATGATGACGCATACGACAATGGTACCTACTATGTTCGCTTCCAGGTAGGAGATTATTATAAGGAAGATTCTACAAGGCTCAAGGATTGCTATACAGCGGATGGTTTCATTGAAAATGGTGAAATTACCATCGACTCCGAGGGAAAAGCGACCCTGTATTCGATCAGTGATACAGACCGCAAGACCCGGATGAATAAAATGGACATCAATCTCGATGATATTTATGTATCTGGCGTGCCTTATGAGTTGGCGTATATCGAGGAAAAATGCTTTAAGAGCGCCAAGATGAAGTCGATCACAGCCAACAATTTGATTACGATCGGCGCCAGTGCATTCCGGGATTGCTCCAGATTGAAAAAGGTCAACATCAAAGAGTCAGAAACAACAAAGATTTATTCCCGCGCTTTTTATGAATGCTCGAAACTCTCCAGTATCAAGATGAACGGCAGAGAACTGAAGAAGCTCGGCACAAAAGCATTCTATGGATTGAAGAAAAATTGCAAAATTTCGATCCGGGGCAGCAAAACAAAGTACAAAAAGGTACTTACTCTGATTCGGCAGTCCAAGACATCGGGTGTCAAGTGCTCCAGAATAGACAGCGACGA
>JAFUXY010000024.1 GCA_017477005.1 Lachnospiraceae bacterium
ACAGCTCGCGAATGCTTTTCGGCAGATGCGGAATCTTCTCCGGCATGTACAGTCCCCCATCCGGCGCCAACCCCTTCAGGATGGCCTGCGACGCCGTCGCCCGTTCATTTTTGTTTCTAGTGCTAATATATTCCAATGCTTGCTTTCCTCCTCGTATAAAAAATACTATATCTAGTAGTCGGCATAGATTTTACCACAAATGAAGAGAAAATACACCCCATTTCTTGGATTTTCTTCTTCATTCAAGAAACCCTTGACGATGGAGCCATCTTTCGATACTATTCTTTCTATAAGAAAGAGGAGTAGTTGAGATGAAGTATGATAAAAGCGGTGATTGATACAAATGTTATAGTTGCAGGTTTACAAAGCAGACAGGGTTACTCTTTTGAATTGATACAGCGGATGTTTGCCGGTGAGTTTCAACCGGTTGTATCCGTGCCGCTGGTATTTGAATATGAATCATTGTTGACAAAGCTTTTCGTGCCACAAATCTATTCGAAAGAAGATATTGAGGGATTTGTAGACAGTTTATGCAACATAGCAAAAAAGCAGGATATCTATTACTTATGGAGACCGATGCTGAAAGATCCTTACGATGATCATATACTGGAACTGGCTTTAGCCGCTGGTTGTAAGAATATTGTGACATACAATCTAAAGGATTTTATGAATGTGGATGATTTAGGAATACGAGTAATAAAACCATATGACTTCATATGCTTTTTGGAGGGATGATTATGTGTACTTTGAATTTGCAGATTTCGGATTCAACAGATTCGGCAGTAAAGATGTTTTCTAGGCGAAATAATATTTCGGTAGAGCAATTTATCATAAGCGCAATAAATGAAAAGATGTCTATTATGGAGCGTAATGGCTATCTTGATGAACGTGCGGAAAGAGGAAAAGCGTTTGATATTGATACTTTTTTAGATAAAGTTCCTGATATTGCGGCAGAAAAAATTGACAGGAAATAATTTTGCACGCTTGACGGCGAAGCCATCTTTCGTTACTATTCTTTCTATGAAAAAAGGAGTATTTCAGGCAAAAAAGAAAAACGGTACTCTCTATTACCGTGCCGCAATCACCCACTCGGGACGGAAGATCAGCCTTGGCAGCTACGACACCGAAGAAACCGCCTCAAACGCCTACGAAGAGGCGCTGCGCCTATACGAAAGCCCGGAGATTACCCTCCTCTCCTTTCCGCTGTCCGATTGTCCTCTGTCTCAGGACAAGCAGATCACAATCCTGAACCACCGGGACAACGGCCTCTACATCAAAACGCCAATCTATCTGAGAAAGGGCTATTTTTCTTATTTTCTGGAGAACTTTGGAGAACTGAAATTTGACAACGACGACCTGTTCTATTATTCTTCGCATCGCATCCTCTGCCACGGCGGGCATCTCTATGTCAACGATTTCGGTATGCAATACGGTATTTTGGCGCGCTACGGGATCAAAAACTACGCTGTCGCCGGTCGCGATTATCGCTTTGCCAACGGAGACGACACGGATTTTCGCTATGAAAATATCATCGTCGTCAACCGCTTCCACGGCGTATGCCGCATCGAAAAGGCCGGTATTGTCTCCTTCGAAGCCAAGATCCACTTAAACGGCGATTTCCTGATCGGACGCTATGAAACAGACTCCCTGGCCGCCGTCGCCTACAACAAAGCTGCCGACGCCGCCACCAGAGCCGGATTCACCAAACAATTTCCCAAAAATTATATCTCTGAATTCAGCAGCGAGGAATACGCGAAGACCTATCGAGCGATACCGCTTTCCACGCGGCTTTTAGATTATTTAAGAAGCTATAACTGGGGAACTGTGCATAAAAACGGCGAATCCCGCCAAAGATCCGCCGCCAAAGTCTTTTTCTATTGATAATTCTTCACATTCGAGGCGTCCACCTTCTCAAACGGCACCCAGACTATCTTTCCGTCGTCGGACAGCCCCTCTATATCCTTCGCCGTGCCGGAGGTCGCCAGCGCCGCCGCTGTCTTCACGCTCATTGTCCCCTGACCGGACGCCGATTGATAGACCGTGAATTGCATCTCGCCGTCCGCAATGGACTGGCATCCTCCCTCCGTCGCATCGACGCCGCATACCGGAATGTCCTTCGTGGAGAATCCATTTTCCTTCATAGCTCGGACGACGCCGAGCGCCATCGTGTCATTGTTGCAGAAGACCGCGTCAAAATCCTGCTTCGTCTTCAAAAATACATTGAATTTTTCCGCTGCAATTTCATCCGACCAGGTCGCGTAATCACAGAATACAAAATTGGCGTTCACTCCATTGTCGCGGAAAAACTCCTTCACAGCACCGGTTCGTCCAATCGTGGCCGCATGCCCCTGTTGCCCTTCAAAAATAATCGCATTCAGCTCCTTGGGATGCCCCAGCGTATCCCAGACATACTCGGCTTGAAACCGCCCCGCATCCCGTTCATAAGAACCCACGTACATATATTGGTCGGGCTTTAGGCGGTCTGTCGCAGGCATCGTATTGACGAAAACGACCGGCAGCCCTCCCGACGCAACCTCTAGCTGCAGC